>NZ_JAVXGL010000008.1:0-42725 GCF_036657415.1 Anaerorhabdus sp.
TCACTAATACATAGTCGACAATCATCTATTGTGATTTCACGGTCTTGAGCTGTCATCGCAAGTTGCAGCAGCATTGGAAGATTCATTCCAGCTAAGATATATGTTTTTGGTCTATTTAAGTATGTCATCATTTTTTGATTAACACTTCCACCAGAAATATCTGAACAAATTAATAATTCATCTTCTTCTGCCACAGTATCCATGAACGCTGCAATCATTTCATCAATATTATCATTCCCATTTGTGTAGGCACTGATTGCATGAAAAGGATGATTCTCTCCTAGAAACAGTTTCAATGTATCCGCAATTCCAATCGCGAAATTGCCATGACTAATTATTAAATATTTTTTCATAATCCTCTCCCCCTAGAATCATAATCATCTGGATTTTTACTTGATGCCTGTAGACACGTTTTGGTATTTACTTTGTAATGTGGATAGAAAGCTAATTCTCCATGAAGAAGTGGATCATTTGTCTTTTCCATATTTTCTTTCAATACTTTTCTGAGATGCTTTACAACCTCTTGTACATCATCCCTATCAATAATATTATTGACTTCATTAGGATCGTAATAACAATCATATAACGCTTCCATTGGCTTAGTGATATCTCTTAATCCATGTTCCATCAAAAAATCTTTTGGTGCTGACTCATCAATATTTGATAAGTTTAATTTTTGCCATGTTTCATCAAAGTAACGAATATATTTATAACGCTTATTTCGAACACAGCGAATTGGTTCATAAGATGTATGATAGTTTACTTCTGCAAATACTTCATCATGAATTTTTGAATTGCTATCAATTAAACTAATCGCAAATGATTTCCCTTCTAAATAATCTGGTTTTTCAATCTCAAGCAAATCACAAATTGTAGGAAATAAATCGATTTGAGATACAAGCTCATCCACTACAGTTCCATTTCCAATCTTAGGATGTCTAAGAATGAAACTTATTCCCATGCCATCATCTTTCAAATTACATTTATGAAAAGGTAATGGTGCTCCATGATCAGTCGTGAATACTAAAATCGTATTATCATAGATTCCTTTTTCTTTCAATGCATCCACAATTCTTTTCACATTTCTATCTGCATATTGAGCAGTGGTCATATACTGCGCTTGATCATGACGATTCCCCACATTCGATACAGAAGGAAATTCTGGCTTTACATAACGTTCATCAATATTACTGGCTACTTCAATTGGATATGGACGATGGGTAGAATGCATGCCATAACTCAACATGAACGGTTTTGTTGTATCAACTGATTCTAACCATTTTGAGGCTGCTATTGCATTTGCTTCATCCCATAAGTGTAAGTCTTCTTTTTCATATATGTTTGATGATGTGGTAAGTACTGATTGATATCCTAATTTTTTAATTGCATCTTCATCTAAATCTAGGTACCATCCTACCTCATGTTGAATTCCGCTAATCGCAGTTTGATAACCATGACTTGCAAGGTATGATGCTAAATGTTTTTCTGGATTTATTAATGAAAATCCACGTTGTGCCAATCCTAACATACCATTTTGATGAGGGTATACCCCCGTTAACATTGATGCTCTACTTGGCGAACATGTCGGACTACAACAGAATGCTTGAGTAAAAAGTGTCCCTTCTTTTGCAAGTTCTTTTAGGTTTGGTGTTGGAACATCAAACCCATATGGGCTTATCATTCTACCAGTATCATGTGTATTGATATAAACAAAATTGTACATAGTTTACTCCTTGTCTATGAAGATGGGTGATGACCATGCTACTGAACCATTTTTTTGCCATATACGAACACGCACTTGAGAACATGTCGTTGTATCAATTTCTTTTTCAACACTTCTTGTATATGCATTTTTTGGAACTGCTTGGTTTATTTTTATCTTGTAACAGTTGTGCCACCAAGAATCTGAACGATAGTATTCTTCAAAGTTAAATCTATCCTTCAATAAGCTTGATACTTCATCAAGAAGTGGAATTAATTGACTTGTATAAAGAATATCTCTAATTTTTAATTCATACTCAATGCCATCAATTATCAGTTTTACGCTTGAATCAATATCATCTTCAATTTCAAAAATGAATCCTTCTGTTGTAACTGCACTTGGTCCCATCCATTTTCCTGATGCAGTAGTTTTATAAGTTGTTATATCGAAGTCACAAGAACTATCTGTTACGTTCTTTAAATCTTGTCCAAATGTACTCCAGCATTTCTCTATAGATATTAATTTACCTTGTGTATGCAATGACCCTGACCACTTTCTTGATTCAATGTCCGGAAATATTCTTCTATCTGGTCCCCATCCTAATTCAAGTTGGAATTTAAACCGAATTTTTCCTTTTAACTCATTTCTTTCCCACGTTGAAGTATGTGGAATCATTTCAGTTACGGTATTATCCTCAATAATTTCAATGCGATCAATTGCATTACTTCCTTTGACATTTAATTTTAATTTTGCATTTTTGTTTTCTTTAACCGATGAACCCATTGATACACCATCAAGTGTATAGTCCAATTCAATACGGTCTTTACTTACACCGTAAACACGCTTATTTATAAATGCATCCCAAATATCATCTTTTGAATTACTCTTCGAAAGAACTGCACAATAACCAAATCCGTAGACCGCTGGGCAACTGTGATTATCGCCAGCTGCAATGACTCCAAAACGATGTCCCTTTTCCCATCCACGTTCAACACATGTAACACCTGTTCTTGGCCCCATGTGAATATGACGATTCATTTCTAGGGGTCCATTGTCATTTTCACTTGAACCGTGTGATGAATAAATTTCTACAAATGGTGAAAATTTATCATTCTGTGTATTCCAGTTTTTACCTCGATGTCCTTCTTGATATGCTAGGTGGTGTGGAATTCCAATTGCATCTACATTTTTATATACTTCCACTAAATCTTCGTAACGAAGTGGATATTCCATCTGTTGTTTATTGTCTTTGAAAAATACATTATGATCTCCATCTTTACCTGCACCTTGCCATTCATAACCCATGAACATTGGAAATCCTTCACCATTTATTTTATCTGTGAATGCTCGAATATAATCCCAGTCTTTTTGAATATCATCTAATGGATAACGATCTTCAACTCCAAGCCCTGAATCATCTTTTTTCATATAATATGGGTAATACGCAAACGGCCAAAAATCCATTGTTTTTCTAATTTGTTCAGCCCACTGTGGTAATTCTTTAATGACTTCATGATGCAAGTTACTATGCATATCTGTCCATAAAATTTTATATTTCATATCCTTCTCTCCTTTTTGGCTTTTTTGTGCATTCTGAATGAATGTGATAGCGAATCCAATCTTGTGGATTATTGTCATTTGTCCATTTACGATTCTTTATTACTTCATTTTGTTTAATCGTATATTTTTCAAAAACATCCTTTTCATCAACGAAATATTTTCTCATTATTTTTATTCTATCGAAATCTTCTTTTACTTCACTATCTAGATAAACAAGCTTTAGACAATTGTTGTACTTTATTAGTTTGTAACCTTGAAAGATAACCGCTTGTATAAGTTGTGGATTTTCATTACCAATCATACTAGTAATTCGTATTGGTTTTTGTTCTTCAAATACCGTTGTATCATGTTCAATATCTGCGTATGCTAGAATTGTTTGGTGGAGATTTAGCAGTGATACTTCATGAGTAAATACATGTGCTGACTTCGATTTATCAACAATTGTTAATGGAATCATAATTGATTCATCATACATTGTTTTTTTCCCAAATAACTTTCGTTTACCTAATTGATCACCATGATCGGATGTATAAATAAAAATTTTATTTATACAGTGTTTATAAATTTCACCAATCATATTATCCAATTTTTCAATTAATCCATAATAGCTACTACGAACATGTTTAAGCGTACTTTCACTCGCATCCATTTGCATATCTTGATAACATTCATCACTAGTATCAAAATAGTTATTTGTGTCTACAATCTTATCGAAGTAATGATCAAAATACTTTTTTTCAACACAATAAGGAAAATGTGGACCATAGAATCCAATCACTAAGAAGAGTGGTCTATCTTCTTTTTCTTCTAGAATTTCTAAACTCTTCTTCAATACCGCTTCATCAAATGATTGAACAGGTGAAGGTCCATATCCAAACTCCTTTAAGCAGCCATTCATCTGCATCGTTCCTTGAAATGCACCCAGGTCATTTCTTTTTTGATTCCACCATTGCGTCGTGATATCACCTACATATCTTTCTTCAAAGCCGTGATATTGATCATGCCCTTTAAAATGCATACGTCCAACAAGAGCCGTTCGATATCCTGCACCTTTCAGTTTTGATGCAAGTGTTTCTTCTTCTGAATCTAATATTTGATCATTGTTATAGATTCCTGATTCATGTGGTTCTTTTCCACTTAGAAATGACATCCTAGATGGAACACACAGTGGATTATTGCAATACGCATTTGTAAATACTTGGGCCTCTTCATTTATTGCATCAAGACAAGGAGTTTGAATGATTGAATTATAACTTGATGTAATACATCCACTATGTTGATCTGATAGCACTAATACGATATCTTTCATACATTCCCCTTTCAACTTTTTCCTTAGTGAAACAAAATGATTCATTAAGGAAAAAGATAGAAGTTGCCTTCTATCTTTCTTGAGACTACATTACGCCTAAATATACAAGAATGATAACAATGACAAGTAGTACTAATAATGCTTTAATTGCTGACCAACCTTTACGTTGATATAGCCACCACAGTCCAATAGTCAAACATAATGGCAATAATCCTGGCATGATTTGATCAAGAATTGATTGAATATTAATAACTAAATCTCCTGATACATACTCAAATGCAATTGGCACTTTAACAGTTGTCGCAGTAATACCACCAACAGTAATCAATCCGACTACACCTAGTGTTGTTGTAACGATTTCTGTGATTTTTGGAGTAATCAAATTAAGAGCATTTAATCCTAATTCATATCCCTTCATGAATAAACCATATTTCATGAATACAGGAACAGCAGCATGAAATATTAAGAAGAAGAAAACACCTAACAATGAACCATTTGAACTCAACCCAATCGCAATTGAGGCTACAATTGATGCATATGTTGCGCCAATTAATGAATCTCCAATCCCTGCAAATGGTCCCATTAATGCTGTCTTTGTACCTAAGATCATTTCTTCAGTTACATCCTCACCATTTGACATACCTTCTTCAAGTCCTAAGATAACCCCTGGGATAATTGAACCTAGAGTTGGTTCCGTATTATAAAAGTTCATATGTCTTTCTAATGCTTTAATGTAATCTTCTTTATTGGGATAAAGTTGTTTGAGCGGTTTGCTTAAGATATGACAAAACGCAAGCCCCATCATTCTTTCATAGTTTTGTGCACAGTGATGGAAAAATACGTTTGTCCATGCCGCTTTTTGAACATCTTTTTTAGTTATTTTATTCGTCATAGTCGTCTCCTCCATTGTTTGCGGTTGTTGTAGTTTTGTTACCTAATCCACCTTTAAGTTCATTTCCATAACGTGCAACTACAAATAAAATCGCAACACCTACACCAAACATAGTTAATGAAACAATATTGAATGATGTTCCAATGATTAGGACAAACCCCATAATGAAGAAGCCAATCATCCATTCTTTACCACGAACAACAATATATTGTAGTAACATTGCAAATCCAATTGCTGGTAAGATTTTACCCATGATTGATAATGCCTTAATTATTTGTGCTGGCAACATGCTAATCATGCCTTCAACAAAACTAACTCCTAAATAATTAGCCATTGTATAAATTGTTACATAGATCAAGAATGTTGGAACTTGAGCTAGATACTGTGCACGAGCAATTCCATTACAATCACCTTTTGCAGCTGCTTTATCTCCTAAATGTGGAAAATATGAGTTAAATGTCATACACAATTGAAATAAAGCAACACCCATAAGACCCAATGGAACCGCAAGTGCAATAGCACCTTCAACGCCCGTTCCTGATGCAATTGCTAAAGATCCACCGATAAATGTCGCAAATCCACGATCAGATGGAAGAGCTCCACCTGGCTGAATAACACCAAGATACATAGCTTGTAGTGCTACCCCTACTGCTAATCCTTCTGGAACTTTACCAAACATAACACCCATTATTGTGCATGCTACGATTGGTTGGCCAATTCCGTTAAATCCTCCTGATTGACCGAAAAACCATGGCGTACGATTAACACCAAAATATCCAAGAATGCCAATCATAAACGCTTGCCATAATGCCATAAATTTATCCTCCTTATTTCTTTCTTCTACATCATAGATGACGCAAAAATAAGTTGTCAATACAAATTAGAAGTTGTATTATATGTTTATAAAAAGTTGTACTATCATTTATTGCAACTATGTGGAATTCCAATACAAGGAGGTCATTATGCCAGAAAATAATAGAAAAATCCCAAAATACCAAATCATCGAAAATGATATTATCGATAAAATCAACACAGGTATTTATTCTACAAATGATTCGCTTCCCACCGAACTCGAACTTTCAGAAAAATATCAATGTTCTCGTGTCACAGTTCGCCAAGCTTTAAGTAATCTTGCCTATCGAGGATATATCATAAAAAATCAAGGTAGTGGTTCTTATGTCAATAAATCGAACACTATTCAAAGAACGCCTATCATTAAAAGTTTTACTGAAGAAATGGATGACTTGGGAAAAACCGCAAGTAGTAAAGTACTTACCTTCAATATCACAACTGCTGGAAGTACCATGGCTAATATCCTCGGCATTCATGAAAATGATCAAATCTATTATATTGAACGCATTCGTTTTGCGGATGGAATGCCGATGTTGTTTGAAAAAACATTCATGGCTATTGACCTACATCCTGAAATCTCATTAAAGGTACTTCAAGGTTCTAAGTATCGCTATGCTGAAGAACATGGCTTTACGATTGATTGGGCCTATCAAAACATTGCCCCTATATATCCGCCTGATTATATTGCTCAGGAGTTAAAAATTTCGACAAATCAATCGATTCTTCGTGTCGCTAATACTACTTATACTCCTGAAGGTATCGTCTTCGATTATACAGAATTGTATTTAAATACTGAGGTTTATCAATTAAACATAATAAAAAGAAGATAAAAGTAAAAAAGACATTCCTAATCAATAGGAACGTCTTCTTTATTTTCATGCTCAATTGTTGCGTCATGATGATAAGTTTGTTTCGAAATAACAATCGAATTCTTTAAACGATATTGGCGATCAAAGAACTCATAATAAGCTCCTGGTGACATGATTCCATTAGGATTTGCTGCTGCAAGTCCAGTTGAACGAACTACATAATCAACTAATTTAACACAGTTGGTTGTAAGCACAAAATATGCTTTAAAACTAGTATCTTTAAATTTATACATCTCTGCATGTGTTTCTTTATATAGTTTACTCGCATAATCATCGGGTTCTTTTTCACTTTGATATGTACCTTCTTCATAGCGTTTCAATTTAGATTCCCATGGTATTACATGTGTAAACAACTCTTTTATACGATCACGAATCGCTTGTTTTTGTGGCTCAGTTAAACTCAATCCAAACGCAAAGATTGAATCACCTGTCGTCTTCGCACAAAACTTAATGTAGCGATCTCGATCTGTAGTAGTAAACAATACCCCATCACCAATTGAGCCAAATAATTTAAGTGACGAATCATCATAATTACCATAACAATATACTTTACCCTCAAAATAGAAATCTGAATGTCCTATTGTTCCGAAACCTTTTTCCGTAACATGAACAAATATTTCTATATCAGGAACTTTATCCACTTTGAAACTTTCTTCTTCAATAACACCATCATCATCCGTCGCAAGTAAATTATTAATATAGCTAATTGCTTTCTTTGGCATCAACATTGTCAAAAATACTGGTAAATTTACACGCATTCTTTTTTTAAAACGATTTGTTTGTTTGATAGGAGATACCTCTACAAAGAAGTCTCCCAGTACCGTAAATCCATAAAATAGACAAAAAATACCCGTGAAAACTAATGCACTTCCGATGTGTGTTTTTGGATTTAAAAACAATGGTAATCCAATTACAATAATAATTATTGCATTGAGTAATACCATACTTCTTCCTGGTGTTTTATTAGCACGTTGAAGAATATAATCAATGAATTTAATCAGTCCTATAAGTACGATGTAAATACCAATAAAAAATGCATAAATTGCTGACATTTGATTAATAAATACTAAAAATAAAACTCCAAATATCGCTGGCATAAAAGCTCGTATTAATCGTGTTACAGTGAACTTTGAAAAACAAGCAAGTAAGCTGGTAATGGTTAATAAAACCGCATACCCAACAATGATAAATTGTACAAGTGGAGGTACTTTTGTTCTCCACACTAAAAACGCTATTCCCGAAATAATGTAAAGTATACCGGTTAACGCTAGGGATCCTACCCCTATATATTTTCGAACTAATTTGGCTTGATTCTTTTCCATAAAAAAATCCCTTCTTTATGTTTTAAGTATAGCTGATTTTCTTAGAAACTGATAATTTACGCTCTACAATAAAATCACATTGCTTTTATATTAAATTCTCTAGGCTATAATGAAATTATAAAACAATGATTTAAGGAGGTATAAATCATGGGAAGAGAATCAGTAAATATCGCCAACCTAGATGTTAACCAACTCATTGAGTATTTAAACAAAGCACTCGCAGAAGAATGGTTAGCTTATTATCAATACTGGATTGGCGCAAGAATCATGGAAGGACCAATGCGCAGTGAAATTGAACCTGAATTACTTATTCATGCAAATGAAGAATTGAACCATGCTACATTATTAGTAAACCGAATTATTCAATTAGGCGGAACTCCCGTTTTAACACCCGCTGATTGGATGAAATTATCAGATTGCGAATATGCGACACCTAGTGACCCTTATGTAGAAGTTATTCTTAACCAAAACTTAAATGGTGAACGTTGTGCTATTGATCGCTACCAACAAATCGCAAAGTTTACAGAAGGCAAAGACTTCTCTACTTATCAAATGGCAGTTACAATTCTTAATGATGAATTAGAACATGAAGAAGATATCGAAAGTTGGATAAAAGATATCGACCGACTAAAAGAAGATATTAAAAAATTCAGATTATAACAGATAAAGATTGCGTTAAATTTAGCGCAATCTTTTCATATTGTTTTAAACAATAGTATACCTCCCTAAATCAATAAAAGTTAAACGTACGCAAATAAAATTGCACTTAACTGAATTTATAAAATATACAATTTTGTAAAGAAAAAGTAAGTCTATTTACATAGACTTACTCATTAAACCAAGCTTCAATTTTTTCAATGTCTTCATTGGTTGCTTCTTTAATATCTTTATAGGGAAATTCTATTTGAAGTTCATCGTATTTTGAAATACAAAGTGATTTATAAGGTAGAAAATCTACACGTTCAATACACTCATAAGGCTTCAAAATTTCTTTTAATTCCTGTGTTTGTTTCAAAGTATCATTGATACCAGGAATTACAACATGTCTTATCCATGTAGGTTTAGAAATTGAATTTAAATAATCCAAAAATTTTACAGTTTGAATCAATGAACCTTTAGCAAATGCATTGTATTCCTCTTCCGTTGTCATTTTGAAATCAAGCAATACAAGATCTGTTTGATCTAATACTTTTTTCACATCATCATTCAACAAACAGCCACTTGTATCAAGTGTAGTATGTAAAGATAATTCATGACATGCTTTAAATATCTCTTCGACAAATTTGGCTTGCATGAGTGGTTCTCCACCACTACATGTTACACCACCTTTTTTATAATATGTACTTCCTTTTTTTATTTTTTGAATAACTTCTTCGACACTCATTTCAATCCCATCACTTGTGCTCCATGTTTCTGGGTTATGACAACATTTACAACGTAATGGACATCCTTGTAAAAAAATAACAGCACGGATACCTGGTCCATCATTTGTAGAAAAACTGTGAAATGAATTTACTTTCCCAATCATAATGTTGTATGGAAAGTTCTTTGAATTACTTCGCGTTGTTGTTCGCGAGATAAGCGATGGAAGTTAACTGCGTATCCAGAAACACGAATTGTTAAATTTGGATATTTTTCTGGATTTTCATAAGCATCAATTAATTGTTCTTTATTAAGAACGTTAACATTTAAATGATGTGCATTTTGTACAAAGTAACCATCAAGTAAGTTTGCTAAATTATAAACTCGTTCTTCTTCATCTTTTCCTAATGAATTAGGTACAATCGAGAATGTATTTGAAATACCATCACGACATGCATCATAAGGAATTTTCGCAACACTATTTAAAGCTGCAATAGCTCCATTAGTTTCTCGGTTATGCATTGGATTTGCACCAGGTGCAAATGCTTCTCCATCTTTTCTACCATCTGGAGTTGAACCTGTTTTCTTACCATATACAACATTAGATGTAATTGTAAGTACAGATAATGTATGAATTGAATTACGATATGTTTTATGTTTTCTAAGTTCTGTAATAAATTTTTCTACAAGTTCTTTTGCAATGAAATCTACACGATCATCATCATTACCATATTTAGGGAAGTCACCTTCAATTGTAAAGTCTTCAATGATTCCATTTTCACCTTTAATTGGAGTTACCTTCGCATATTTAATTGCACTTAATGAATCTGCAATTACTGATATTCCTGCAACACCAAATGCCATGAAACGTTCAACTTCTGTATCATGTAATGCCATTTGTGTTTTTTCATAAGCATATTTATCATGCATATAATGAATGATATTCATTGTATTTACATACAGACCTGCAAGCCAAGCCATATATGTATCTAACCGTTTCATAACTTCATCATAGTTTAATATTTCATTTTCTTTTTCTGCATCCATTTGTGGACCCATATGAACTTGTTTATGTTCTTCAACTCCACCATTTAACGCTAATAATAATAATTTAGGCAAGTTACAACGCGCACCGAAAAATTGCATTTGTTTACCAATTTTCATAGCAGAAACACAACATGCTATACCATAGTCATCACCATAAATAGGACGCATAACATCATCATTTTCATATTGAATTGAATCTGTTAAGATAGAAATTTTACTACAGAATTTCTTGAATCCTTCTGGCAATTCTTGTGACCACAGAATTGTAAGATTAGGTTCAGGAGCAGACCCTAAATTAATAAGTGTGTGTAACATTCTAAATGAAGATTTAGATACTAAACTTTGGTGATTATTTGTCATACCACCTAATACTTCAGTAATCCACATTGGATCTCCACCGAATAACTCATTATAATCAGGCGTTCTTAAATGACGAGCAAGTCTTAACTTAATAACAAATTGGTCAATAAGTTCTTGTGCTTCATCTTCAGTAAGTGTACCTTCTTGAATATCACGTTCTAAATAAATATCAAAGAATGTACTTACACGCCCAAGGGACATGGCTGCACCATTTTGTTCTTTAATTGCACCTAGATATGCAAAATATGTCCATTGAATAGCTTCTTTTGCATTTGTAGCTGGTTTTGAAATATCAAAGCCATGCATAGCTGCCATTTCTTTCAATTTACCTAAGAATGTAATTTGTTGATAAAGCTCTTCTAATTGTCTAATTTCATTTTGATCCAATGACATTGCGCCAATAGCTGCCTTATCCTTTTTCTTCTCTTCAATTAAACGGTCGATACCATATAAAGCTACACGACGGTAATCACCAATAATACGACCCCGGCCATAAGCATCTGGTAAACCTGTAATAAGTCCAACTTTTCTAGCTGCTCTCATTTCATCTGTATACGCTCTAAACACGCCATCATTGTGAGTTGTTTTGAATGTAAATTGTTCTTCAATTTTATCTGATAGTTTATAGCCATATGCTTCTACAGCACTACGTGCCATACGGATACCACCAAACGGATTCACACCACGCTTAAGTGGTTCATCTGTTTGTAACCCAACAATTAATTCCAATTCTTTTTTTATATATCCTGGTTCGTAACTTGTAAGTGAAGTTACGATTTCAGTATCAATATCTAATACACCATTATTTTCATGTTCTTTCTTCAATAGTATATTAACTTCATTCATCAAGTTTTGTGTACGTTCAGTAGCAGGTGCTAGGAATTGATCATCACCTTTATATTCTGTGTAGTTACTTAAAATAAAGTCCCTAACATCAATACTTTCTTGCCACTTTGACCCTTTAAAATTACGATATGCTTCCATAGTAGTTCCCTCCTCATGGTTTAGTATAAAAGAAAGGCAATTCAAAAGATATTGAATTGCCCAGATGGTCGACATTTTTCTTGTTTATCCTGTTGCACTGTGTTATCACATTTCCATCAGCAACAGACAAGTACTAAGTTTTACATGTTTAGTTTATCGACTGTGTATTAAATTGTCAAGCCGTACACAATAAGTATTTTTTTCACAATTGTATTTACGCTTGTTTATCACTAATTGCTTCTTTTTTCTTTCCAAAATAGAGAATTGCTCCTTGTACAAGTGCTACTGCTGCCATTGCAATTGTCCATGAATCAACCATAATCATCTTACTGAATAAATCTTGTGTTAAGAAGAAAATTAATGCTGAACCTAAAGCAGCTGCAACTGATAATAGTTTACCGTTTCTTACTGTTTTTTCTTCTTCATTTTCTTCTTTTTTCTTCAACACATAGAATAGACTCGCACCGATTGTTACAAGCATAAGTATCAAGTTAATTAATGACCATGTACTTCTACTTACTACTTCTGGTGTTTCATCATCTACAATTACCTCTGGTGTTGGAGAAGGATTTACTTCTGGCGTAATTTCTTCTGGAATTACTTCAGGAACCACCGGTGCCACTGGCGCTTGTACAACTGGCACTACTAATTGTATTGCTAGTTCTTCAACTGGTGGTGTGTAATCAGTCGGCGTACTTGGTTGTGGTGTTGGTGAAACTGATGGTGTTGGTGTTGGAGTAACTACAACTGGATTTTCCTCAAACACTGCAATTACTGTATGTTTTTCACCAGCTTGAATTGATTTTCCATATAAATAAGCATTCAAATCATATACATCTTTTGGCTCAGTATTTTCACCAAATAACCAACCTACAAAACGTGCACCTTCATCTGCAATAGCTTCTGGTGTTGGTTTTCCAAGTAAATCTTTAGCATTAACCTCTTCATTTACAGGAACTTTTGTTGTATAAGTTAAACGATTTGGTTCTACTCCTGTAAATGATCCAGGTCCTTGTGTAATAAATTCTAAACTTGTATCTTTTACTTCTTTAAATACTGCTGTTACCACAAGTGTTCCACCTGCATTAACTTGTATATTCTCAAGATTAGCATTTAAAGTATTTGTGTTAACTAATCCTGTTCTTTGCCCAATTCTCCAACCGATAAATTCTTCATTATTAGTTCCAGCAGTTGTAGGAACCAATTGTCCATTTTCAGTAAAGAGATTTGCAAAGATGGAAGAATTTTCATCTACTTTTTTAGTAAGTAAAACTTCACTTTGTCCGTTCACTGTTCCATTTCCTTCAACAGTGAATTTCAAGAATGTTTCTACCGTATTTGGTGCTTTTTTATCAAAAGATGCTGTGATAATATAGCCCATATTTGGTGTTAATACTAATTTACCTAATTCATTTATCATTTCTTCTGTTGTCGCATAATCTTGATTAAAATTACTATTTGATGATTGGATATTCCAATTAATAAGTTCATAGTTTGTGTTACCAATTGCTTTTGGATATTTGTTTGTAGTCATTAATGTGGAAACATTAATGCCTTGTCCTTGTTCAATCGCTGTTTTATAGATGACTTCATAATTTGAATCACCTTCAAATCGACCATTGACACCAGCAATAAATTTAACATATCCATAGTCTTCTTCGCCATAGAATACTGCTGTTGCAGTGTATGAATCTCCTGGGATTATAACTCCTCTATCCATAAATAGAATTAATTCCTCTGTAGTAATTAATTCATTAATATCTACGATTTTCCAACCTGCAAATTCATATCCTTGTTTTCCAGTTGGATTTGGTATTGAATTACCTTCCATTAGATTAGTAAGTGTTACTCCACCTTTACTTTCATCTAAATCTTTTGCAACAATAACTTCTGTTTGGTTGTTCAATAATCCTTTTCCATTTGTATCAAATTTCATTGTCGTTGTTTTTAAAGTTATACTTTCTTCAAATACTGCTGTTGCAGTGTATGAATCCCCTGGGAATATAACCCCTCTATCCATAAATAGAATTAAATCTTCTGTACTAATTAATTCATTAATATCTACGATTTTCCAACCTGCAAATTCATATCCTTGTTTTCCAGTTGGATTTGGTACTGACTTAGTGCCCATTAGATTAGCAAGTGTAACTCCACCTTTACTTTCATCTAAATCTTTTGTAACAATAACTTCTGTTAGATTGTCTACTAATCCATTCCCATTTGTATCAAATTTCATTGTAGTAGTTTTTAAAGTTATACTTTCTTCAAATACTGCTGTAAATGTCATTGAACTAGTTAACATGTCTTGACCAAATGCGTTTGTAATTTCTGCATTGCTATATAACGTACCATTATACTTCCAACCAATAAATTTATATCCATTTGCTGCATTAACAGTTGGCACTTTTGTAACTAGAGTATTAAATAATTCATTTTCTTTTCCATTGAATATCTTTGTATCATTGGTAGTTCCTTTGTTGGCATCAATTTCAAAATTCACTGATATATCTTTAGGGTCACCAAAAACTGCCGTGATAACAACATAGTCCCCTAATTTAATTTTCCCAACTGCCGTACAAAGAGCGGTATCATTTGGAAATTCAGTTCCATAAAATCTCACATTCAATAAAGTACCGTTAATTGTAACTTTCCAATGTTTAAAGTTTCTTAAAGATGCTTTTGTTGGTTGTGGAATACTTGAATATATACTATTTAAACTTGTATCTTTTGTAAATGTAAACTCTGTTTGATATTTTGGGTTATACTCTCCATTACCTTCTTTATTAAAGATAACCTTTGTAGTTTTATTTTTTTCGAAAACTGCTTTTACAACTAGTGATGAACCAGGTTCAACACTAATATTTGCATTTGCTAGTCCACGATTTGTTTGATATTGTGCACCATTAACTTCCCAATAAATAAATTTACTGTCAGAATTAGGTGTTGGTGTTGGAATAGTTATTTGACTCAACAGTAACTTATCTTCAGATGTAAATTCTGTTGTTCCAGATAAACTACCTAAAGATGAATCTGCAGAAACAAAAGTGATTTTCGCTTCTTGCTTCACTATGATTACTTCTTCTACTACTGCTGTGATAATTAAATTTTCATTAATAGCGTTATTCGTTAAATACGCAGCTACTTGATCTTTGTTATATTCTGTTGAATCGTTACCAATCAACCAATGCTTAATAGCGTATTTCCCACCCTTATCATTAATAGAAGGGATTTCTTTTTTTCCAAAATCAAACTTATCACCACAGTTTAATTCTTGAAAATTTTTCTCGCCTGTAAAATTTGTTACTCTATCTTGTACTACAAATCGAACAGAGCAACCTTTCTTTTTTTCTTGTCCATTTGTCATGTTGTTTAAAGACATAACAGTTGCACTATTCATTTCTTCTTCATCAGTTCCTGGTGTAGCTGTAGGTTCTGAACCTTCAACTATTTCATCCATTTTCCCATTCACATCAGTCTCAGTTGTTGCAGTTGGCTCAGTTGTTGCTGGTGCTGTCGGCTCTGCTGTTACTGGTGCTACTGGTTCAGCCGTTGCTGTTGCCACTGGTTCAGCCGTTGCTGTTGCCACTGGTTCAGCTGGTGGTGTTATTTCATTCTCCACAGTTACTTCTTCAGTTGGACTTGGCGTTACAGGTGTTTCTTGAACTTCAACACCTTCATTTATTGTATTAGGTTCACTTAATGTATCTTCTGCTGTAACTGGTAGAATCATGCTGATAAGCATTCCCCACGACAAAATAATCGAAACCAGTTTTCTCAAAAATTTCGTTGAATATATATTATTCTTCATACTTCTCTCCCTTAATAATAATCCTTTCTTATGCCTCTATCATGCTCCTTGACCAGTTATATTTTGGTTATATTTTGAATATTTTAGGTCATCTTAATTAGTTAATATTTTCACAAGGCTTTTATACCGGATTACTATCACTTTTATACCTTTTTTACTTTAATGAAGAATTAAAAAAAAGAACACTTTTTAAGTGTTCTTCTCAATATTTATATCATTAGTTATCAATTTAATACAAAGATTCTTGCAATACTGTTATGAGTTTTTCGGTTAAATTAGTACTCAACAACAAATGTATCAATTGCTTTATGAATAACATCTAATTGTTGTTGATCTGTTTCGGTAAGGTCAGTAATTGTTGCGAAATAAACTACATAGTTTTTATAACTAACGATATAACCATCTAAGTATTCACTATTTCCAGACAATTTGCAACGTATAATTGCTTTATCTTGTGAAATAAAGTCAGAATCTAACACTTTTGCTACATCTTCACCAGATTCCGCAAACAAACCTTCAATATCTGCTTTTAGCTCTTCGCTAGTGTATTGTGTTGATTCACTTGTAATAACCATGACTTGTAAATTGTCATTGTATGAATTTGCATTACCTTTTGGCCCGAACGCAAAATCATCTTCTGTATAATCTGACATTTCGTAATCTATGCTATATGCAAATGGGATTTCAAATGAAAAACCAAAAGCATCATAACGTTTAGTTTCTGGAGGATTTGCATTGAATTCTTCTTGAACTTTTATTGCTTCATCAAGATTGAACCCAATTTCTATTCCATAATATTCTTCAATTTCTTTAATCATTGGATCAGTTAATTTATTGCATTCTGAAGCTGTGATAGAAATACGAATAACTACTCTTTGATTTGGACTTAACTCTTTTGCTGCAAAAAAGTTATAAATAGCTTCACCCATATAATCGTAATTCTCTTCAATCACTAATGCGCTATATGATGCATTGTTTCTTTCTTCATCAACTGCAATTTCTGATTCACTTACAACTTTAAGTATGTAAGAATCACTTAGGATTCCTTCTTTCATATACTTAACTACATCGTCTGCAAATTCACCCTCTTCAAATAGATAGTCATTTATACTAACATCAAGTGTCACACCATTTTCTGAAGAGTATGCACTATTATTATAAACATCTGCATATTTAGATTTAGGTACATAGAATAGAAAACTTCCAGTTTCTTCTTCACCCTTTTTATTTGTAGACTCCGCAACAACTGTCATCTCCATTAAATTCTCATATGCATTTTCATCAGACTTTTGGTTCGCAAGTGTTGGCTTATTACTGGTTCCCCCACCGCTACATCCCACTAGTCCAACAATCATTAAGATACTAATTGCTGCTTTAACTATTTTTTTCATTTTCTTCTCCTAAACAGATTATTTAACTAAAGTATATCCAGCATCTAATACACCATATGGACATGCTACTTCTGCATCTAGAAGCAATTTAAATGTATCTATTTCACCATCCACTGGTTCTTCAATTGTAATTGTAGAAACAATTTTTTCGTTAACTACAGCGTCCTTTGCTGCAGTAATAGTTTCAACATAGGTATATTTGTATCCTGGTTCTTCTTCTGTTTTTTCAAACACTTTTACTGTTTCTTTTGCAGTACATCCTGCAAGCAATAATGCCGCAAGTCCAATCATTAATAATTTTTTCATTTCTTTCCACCTTTTCTCTACTATTTCTTCTTTCCTAATATACGTAGTACATATAAGAAGATATTAATGAAATCCAAATAAAGTTCTAATGCTCCATAAATTGATAATTTTTCTAAAGCTTCGCTTGAACTCCTTGCATATTCATAATTTCTTTTTATTTTTTGCACATCGTAAGCAGTAATGATTAAGAATATAAATAATCCCGCATAACAAATAATCATATCTAATGTTCCAATGTTTAAGAAGATACCCACCACTGAAATAATAACTAATGTGATCAGCGCTCCAAAAATTAGAGATGAATATTTTGTTAAATCAAGTTTCATTGTTCCCCCAATTACAGCTAAACTACCAAATAAAACTGCTGTAAATCCAAATGCTAGGAACATATTATCTAAACCATAAATTGCTGGTAAGAATGAAAATGTAAATCCTGTAACGATTGAATACACAATAAACAATACTTTCGATGTCATTACTGACATTTTCTCCAAACGGCTTGTCAAATAAATGACTACCCCAAGTTGTAAAAATAATGGTAGTAACATAACTAGTGAAAGACTCATTCCAGATGCATATGTTGCTTGAAACATGATTTCTGAAATTGCCCCTGTTGCTATGAAAACATATGCAACCAATGCTGTAACCGCTAATCCTAAAAACATCCAGATAAAGCATTTAACCATGTGTTTTTGGAGTGTTTCTGTTTCAAATGTAATTGTTGAATTTTCTGTCATATTTTTTCTCCTTATAATTTAATAATTGACTGTTGTAATCTCTGTTCTTTCTTCTCCATTTGTTGCATAAACAACAAATGATTTAGATTCAACATCAATTTCGACAACGTAACGAACTGTACTAAAATCCTCTGGTGCTCCCATTGTTTCAAACTCTTCTAAATCCATTTCATGAAAGAAGAGTGTTGCGCTCGGATATTCCTCTAATTCTGTAAGTCTTGCTTGTTCAAGACTTACATCAATTACATTATCTTCATTAATTTCTGCTTCATCGAACACGATATCATATGCATAGCTATTCGTTAGATAGCTCTCCATCATTGTGTATTTTACTAAAGATGGAACTAGATATTCTTTGTAATTTTCTTCTATGATTCTATATTCTGTTGGCTCTCCTGTAGTATTAAGCGTAAAGTAATCATATCCATGAGGACGAATCCAATAAGTTTCAATTGTTTCTTTTTCTTCTCCAAAATATATTTCTAAAGTACCTCTAAATGCATAAGGTGTATCATTTGTAACATAGAGGAGCGTAACTCCATCAACCACATTGTAGATTGCATTCACTTCATCATTTTCATTATAATATTTATCACCAAAGTAAATATCAATCGATGATACATCACTATAAGTATCATCATTATTATCATAATTGTTGTTTGTAATAGGTAGCGGTGTTGTTGTTGACTTAGTGTGGATCATATCTCTTAAGTATGGATAACTAAATCCAAATCCCGCAACAATAGCCAAACAGATTAAGCCAAAGACAATTATATTCATACCATTGCTCTTATCAGCAAAATCTACTCCTGATTGATTTAGTTCTCTTTCACTTTGCATGATGGGCGTACTCATTATTACATCATTCGTTACAAAAGCTGTCTTTAAAGCTTCCATAAGTTCTACACGTAGTTTTTCTTTTCCCAATAAGAAAGTAAATGTTTTATCATCCGTTTTTATAACCACACATGGCCAATATCGACCATTTTGAAATTTTTCAGTTTCATTACATTCTTTTACCCAACTCTTGTATAAAACAAATTGTGAAACCATATATGTACTAATGATAATTTTTGATGAAAGATAGACATTTTTATTTAATTTCTCAAATTCTTGTTCATCATCAATTTCAATACCTTCAGATAGTACACGTTTCTTAAAGTAACTCATTGCTTTGCTATATCGATAAAAATTAATTATCCAAAATATTAATCCCATCAAGAATGCATAACCACCAATTACTATAAGAAGAATGAGCCACGTATACATTCCATCATCATTGACTAACCCAAATAGAAAAAAGAAAGCAATCATTGCGATAAGACTCGCGATCATTACTATCATCGAGATTTTTGTATTCCTAAATAATATTTTTTTTATCTGTTTCATATTTACCCCTCATCTTAATCAATACGAATTACTATTAATTACTTACTTCTACTATATAAAAAAGCGGTTATAAAATGGTTTTATCACCATAAATTGTCCTGTTTTCAGCCTCAAAATCATTTGTAACCGTTTCCATTTTTACACATTGTATTTTTTGATACATCAATAAGACTAATTACTGGAGTTTTTTACGCCATTTTAGACAAAAAAAAGACAGATTTCTCTGTCTTAGAATCCACCTTCAAGATGTAACTCTGTATCTGCTTGACCAATCAAGTTCTTTTCACTTTCTTGATTATCTACATTATTTTCATCGTAATAGACGCCTTCTTCAATTTTCTCATCTAATACTTTTTCTACTTTTGTGATACTTCCTTTGAATCTTGTATCATTATTGAAATTTCCTTGTTTAACTAATCCTGTAGGTCCTGCTCCAAAATATTCAGATGCAATTGTTGAATCAATTACAAATTCAATTACACTTGCATCAGCTGCATGTGAACATCCGTTCGGTGCATCTGCCGATGCTTTTGCATCAACCTTTACAATTGGAAGAACAATTCCCGTATCTAGTGTGAAATAATATCTAGATCCAATTTCTCCAAAGCTATATCCTAAAGCCGCTCCAATGAAGCCATCTTCATCATATAGCATTCCTGTAGTTTGATCGACTGTCATATGACTTTCAATGTATTTATATTGTTTAGAATTTTTTGCAGTAATTGCAGTATAAGGCATATATGTTTTTGTTGAAGATGTTGAACAAGCTTCAATCTCTTCTGTCTTAAACTCTTTGTTGTATTGATCTAGATTTTCGATAGAAAACTCTTCAGCTTTAAATCCTGTCAAACCCACGAAACTGATCAACAAACAGAGTATAAATATGAATTTCTTCATGTACTTATCTCCTTTTGCGCTTTTACATTATATCACACCACTACCTCAAGTCAAAATTGTAAATTGTTTCATTATAAAAGTTCATAAAAACTTCACATAAACCCTTAAAATTGCCTTGCAACCGAGCTTTGCAACCTCTAGTTGACACTACGTAAACTACACTTGGTAGCGTAGCAGCCCACCTTCTTTTAGAATATGATTATAGTTAAAATTCATTACATTAGGAGGTAAAAACTATGTTATTTGGTATATTCGGTCTATTATTACTATTAATCTGCTTTATTGTTGTATTACCACTATTCATCGCTTCATTCGCTTTCTTCATTCCATTATTAGTAATAGGTATTGTAATATGGATCATCGTTACAGCATTAAAGTTCGTATTCTTCTTGTTTTAAACAATTCTTAAAAGAACCACAAGCACGGATAGTGATTGCGGTTCTTTATGTATTACTCAAATTATTTTAATTCTCTAATCATTCTAACTCTATTTAGTGCTAATGTTTCATGAAATTTAAAATCTTGTTTCACATAGAAATCTTTTGCTTTTGTATTTGTTTCATACACATTCAAAACAATTTCAGCGATATGGTTTTCTCTGGCAAACATATACGCCTGGTTAATGAGGCTTGACGCAACTCCCATTTTTCTAAACATTGGGGCTACAAACAAGTCACTCAGTTTTATATACCTAATTGTTTTATTTTCTTCCAAACGTTCCTTATTTTGAAGACGAATAAAACCTAGAATATCTCCATCTACTTCCGCAATATAAATAACTGATTTTTTCTTATTAAGTGCGTTGGTAATCCAATTATTTATTTCATCATCCATATTACAATCTGCTGGATCATATTGATTCATATCTTCAATGAAATCATTATAAATTACTTTTAATCTTTCATAATCTTCAAACCTAGCTTGACTTACTATAAACTCCATTATCCTATTTCCTCTTATTATCTTCTATAAATTCATCATTAATTATATCAAGATTTAATTGAAGAAGTTTACTTAACTCATAATATATGGTTTGATCTGCATTAAATTCGAACTTTAAGTAATTCGTGTTATGGCTTCCACCTATTAATCCATTAACAATTACCACAGATTCATTTATCTCTTCAAACCTTATAGACGAATCTGAATCATAATCTTTAAACTGAATTAATTCTTTGTTTGCTGTATTATTGATTTTCCATATTAGTTCTATTATTTTATTTTTAGAAACGCAAAAATTATAAGACCCTTGAAAACTGTTAGATTTAACGAATACTAAGAACGTCAAATAGTCTTCTACGTTGTATAAAAAATCAATTTTAATTATATTATCGCTTGAACTCCATAATTCATTCATATATTATCCTCCTATTTAAACTTAAAATCATCAAATAAATTATTAACTGGATCATGAACAAAATGTATTTCAATACCCTTAATATTAATTGCGTATTTATTCTAGCCACTCCATCTAGAATCACCTACGGGACCTAAATTTTTAGAATTGTTTAGTGGATTCTTTTCTACTAAGATTTCTGTATACTCTGCACATCATTCAGAAAGATAGTTGTTTGTGGTTGATACGATGTTGTACTTCCAACAATGTTGATTTCCATCTCTTCCACTTGTTTCTTAGAAATGAGTTTACATCCTTTATTCTTAGTAATAGCACTGACTTGTCGACGCATCGCTTCAAAGAGGTCATCACTTTCTTTTCTACTCAATATTTCTCTTAACTGACTCACTATATACTTAGAATACAGTGTTTCTGAACA
This sequence comes from Anaerorhabdus sp., assembly GCF_036657415.1. Lineage (NCBI taxonomy): Bacteria > Bacillati > Bacillota > Erysipelotrichia > Erysipelotrichales > Erysipelotrichaceae > Anaerorhabdus > Anaerorhabdus sp. The sequence continues at coordinate 22,563 of NZ_JAVXGL010000008.1, forward strand.
AGAATCATGAATGACAGTTGTATCAGACTGGTTTCACTGATTCGATTACCCTGCCCATCATACGTATATGTCTTTATCTTTCCACTACTTCGAGACTTTTGCATTCGACTTCCATTTTCATCATAGGTGAATTTACGTGATATTAGTTTTTGCCTACAAAAGGTGTAATGCTACTTATCATTATCCACTGTGAACTTCAAAGCAGAAATACCCAAATGCCATATCATCTTGAGTTAAGTTTAAGTTATCTTTTGCTTTCTCAAATAACATAGGTATCAATTCATTTAAATACTCTTTGTAATTATTTAAATATTTATGAAACGCTTGATAATCTCCGTGCTTGCAGACAGGATATAGAATCTGAGCTTGCTTTTTTCTATCTTCACTCATGTTCTTATACTGTTCTATTTCATGTGGAATATCATAAATATTATCCATACATCGAGTCCAATGTTCTTCGAGCTCTGCCTCGGTGAAATCATCTCTACATTCCATATAGAACATATACTCGTCAAACTCTATTTGGCAATTTAACTTACTATTTACATAATATGGATTAAATTTAATATACAAAGTCGTTTCATTTACACTTAATAGTTCTTCTATTAAAAATTTTAAGCCATTTATAGTTGGATAATATCTATTATTACTATTATTATATGCAGTATTATCATGTATAATTCCATTAATAATTCCTTCTTTTTTTTCTATCATTTATTCTCTCCTATCTATTTTAATAAATCAAACACCCGGTCTTTTCTATTCAAATCTGAAACTTGCACAACTTTTTGCGTTACATTATCAATAGCTACATAATGCATATCATCTATATAATAAACCTTTATAGAATTACCTGTGAATTTGTTGACTGAATTTTCTACTTTATATGGATTATTTATTGCATCTGCTATTTTTTGATTATTCCTCAATCGTTCTGATACTCCTAGGTTTACCAAGCATTATACTATTATTCCTGATTCCACAGAAACATATGCAGATCCTTTCGACAACATGCAGAGTAAATCATCCAAGTTTTTTAAGAAGTTTTGGCTTGGTGGTTTCACGTCGAAATATTGTTTTTTACTTGCACCTTGATACAGATCATACGTCGGATACTTGCTTGAATTTGATGTATTCTGAGTTCCAACATTTAGACATATTTTTATACCATTTAAGTTATCTCCTACAACATTAAATGGTCCAAATGTTCCAGATTTATCAAAACCTGTGCCTGTATTCTTTCCATCACAATTTGTATTTCCTGTTGATGGTGGTGGTATTGGAGAAACATTCTTTGGAGGAAGTGGACTTCCTCCACTTTGAAGTATCATCATGTTACCACCCTTATCAATATACTTGTAAGGATTGTTGTTGAAGGCAATGCTTCTGCTTTGCATGATGATGGAATCTTTCTCTCCTAAATAGGTATCGAGTTGTAAGAATCTTCCTGTTGAAGAATCATAGGTTATGGGCTGATTCCATATTGTTAGCCTGTATGTGTAGGGTTTGTTACGTGAGCTCTTAATAAGGATTGTCATTATGATTCATTCCACAAGCCTCTCTCGTTGCTTACGCTTCGTTCGCAGGAAAGACTTGGGATTGAAGATCAACAATTCTTCTCTTAGAATCCATAATATTTTGTAAAACCTCACTTCTGCTATTAGATACTCTTCTGTTTTGATTTTTCATAGACCATAATTATAGTTCCTAACACAGCCACTTCTCTCTAAATTTGATAAATCTCTTTTTGTTAATACTACATCAAGTTCATCCGTTATCTATAAACTGGCAGAATTCATTAGGGACACTTCCTTTCCCTGAAAATAATTGTTTTATATTACATTCTTTATTTATCATGAGGACTTCTTGATATGTATTATCTGCTTCCCAATCTATCTCTGTATAATTTATACTTCCATCATTTACATTTTCAATTGTAAAATAGTTATTTTGAACACCATAATCTATAATTTTATTCAATTCTTCTAAAGTATATTTATACTCGATGTAATAAAGATTAAACAATCTTGAAACAATTGCATCACTTTCTATTGTAGAACGCAATAATTCTATTAAATCTTTTTCCCTCATACTTTTGCTCTCCTTTACTTTAGCGGTATACAGATAATTTTTCCATTATTAGTTGTTTTCAAATATGGACTGCCATGTACAGCATCAACACTTCGTTTAACATAAGTCCAAGTACTTACTTAGGCAGCTTTCCCAACTATTTTTATTTTATTTGCATCTGCAAACTTTGTTATACCATTTGCAACTCCAATTAAGATGACTGTTGCTAAACCACCTTGCGGGATTAGTGAGAGTCCTAAGCTAACTAAAGATGATATATTATATGCGAAAATATAGCAAAAAAGTTTTTTTCATCAAACAATTTTAATCAGTATATGGATTTTCATGCAATATAACATTGATGATTTGTCTGCCTGACTCCTCATATTTCTTATCTATTGAAGACAGTATTTCCAACCTCTTTTTGAACGACCAACGTCGCCAATCTCCAACAAAGTCATTGACAATATAATAAGGTGGTGTAGATAACCTGAATGAAATATCCCAAAAAATTTCAAAGCATATATCATATAAGTTATATATAATATTATTGTCTTTATGATAATCACCTCTATCTCCTACACCAATTTTGCGATACCCTTTACTGTCAGCATAAACAAAACTAAATGGTCCAAATTTATTTAAAACTATATCCTCTGAAAAAACATAAAAATGATTTAAATCTTTAATCAATTCATCTTTGTATATACTAGTATTTAATTCTTTGCGTATATAAATTTCCAACTCTTTAGTTGTTAACATAATGTAGTTCTCCTTATTTTTAATACCCCAAATATCCATTATCTAAGTACCATTGTATTGGTTTGGGTAATACATATTGTAATCCTCCACCCGATGATCCACCCCATGGTGCAACTGTTCCTTGCATAACTCCTGGAATAGATTTAAGAACTTTTAATTCTTGATAGACTGCAGTATTAGTGGTTGGCGGCAAGGATAATTTATCTGGTGATACTCCTGTTTGGGTAACAAAATTACTATTTTCGCTGATTTCGCCATATCTTCCAATACTAGATCCAGATTGCAAAGTTACTGCCTTTTCACTTCCTATGACCGCACCATTATTCGGCGGATAATTTATAGAACCATCTTTGTTATACCAAGATTGCGTTCCACCAGTATTTTGATTTCCATTAATCTTGTCATTAATATCACTAGCAGTTCCAAGATTCATATAACCCGTAAAGATGCCCACAATAGACATATAGCCATTTTGTAGTGCATTGTTCTGTCTTCGTGTTGCTTCTGCAGGTGTTAGTTTTCTGCCATCTAATCCAACCCCTGTAAATCCTGTAGTTCCTTGCAGGAAACTAAATGTTGCTCCCATTGCTCCTGTCCCTACTGCAAGTACACTTGTTACCAATGATGTCGTTGTTAATACTTGTCCCCATCCAGGTACCCACCATAATACATAGGCTGCATAATTAGTCATAGATGAAACAGTTGCTAAAACAACAGATGCACTTGATGACCAAAATGCTAATGATCCAAGCTGGTTATCTAAATTGCGCATCATATCCTCAGGATAAGATCCAAAGTAATTCTTCATTGCTTCATTGTATGCATTTGATCCACCGTTGTTAAATGTTCTCTTTGGTGGGCATAATTTCATAAAAGTCTTAACAGGATCAGTCGACTTATTATACTTATCTAATTCATTTTTATATGTAAAATCTCCTGGTCTTGTTATGTTATTACCAATTATTGGTGGTTTCCCCTTACCTGAACTTATTTGAGGTGGTTCACACACATTCTTTGGAGGAAGTGGACTTCCTCCACCTTGAAGTATCGCCATATTACCACCCTTATCAATGTACTTGTAAGGATTGTTGTTGAAGGCAATACTTCTGTTTTGAGTAATGATAGAATCTTTCTCTCCTAAATAGGTATCGAGTTGTAAGAATCTTCCTGTTGAAGAGTCATAGGTTCTATTTCTTAGATAGATTAGTCCTGCCGCATCTCTTCTCTCACCATTATAACCATATCCACTATTGTTATCTAGTCCATAGTCGGTATAACTCATTGACTCCTTTACAGTGCCTGTACTATTTGTAGTTGATGAAACAGTCCTGTTTCTTGATGTTTGATAGTAAATGCTTCCATCACTGATTCTCTCTTCACCATAAGAATAAGAACTTGTTTGTTGTGGATTCTTTTCTACTAAGACTTCTGTATATTCTGTTGTCACATCATTCACAAAGATAGTTGTTTGTGGTTGATACGATGTTGTACTTCCATAAGTGTTGATTTCCATCTCTTCAACTTGTTTCTTAGAAGTGAGTTTACATCCTTTATTCTTATTAATAGCACTGACTTGTTGACGCATCGCTTCAAACATGTCATCACTTTCTTTTCTACTCAGTATTCCTCTTAACTGACTCACTGTGTAGTTCGAATACAGTGTTTCTGACCAAGAATCATGAATGACCGTTGTATCATGACTCGTTTCACTTATTCGATTGCCCTGTCCATCATAGGTATAGGTGTAGACCATTTTACCTCGTTGTACTTCTACTAATCGATTAAAGCTATCATAGGTATAATTGGTTACAATACCTTTTGGATCAATGCTTGATCGTACATTCCCATTACCATCATAGTAGTATCTTGTTTCTCCATCAGTTGTAATCATCGATGTGAGTTGATTCTTGTCGTTATAACTATAAACTGTATCCCCACTTCTTGATTTTTGGATTCGATTGCCAAACACACTGTAGTTATACTCAATCTCTACTCGTTGTCCATCAATCATTTTTGAACTTGTCTTTAGTTCATTGTTTTCATCATAGCTATAGGTATTCGTATAGTTTTCTGTTGGTGTTGTAACTTCTTCTGATAAGAGATTATCTTCTGAGTCATAGACATACACAAACTTTTCAATAAGCCTTCCATTTTTAGTGGTTTCTTTCTCTATAATTCTTCCTTGAATATCATTTGTGATACTTACAATTACACCATTCCCTTGTGTTAGTTTAGAAACATTTCCATACTGATCATAGGTATATTCTGCTTCTAATTTTCCATTCCGTTCTACTCGTACAAGTTGGTTTTTGTCATTAACTGTTTTTGTGATGATGGTTCCATCTGCATAAATGATTTCTGTTTGATTGTCAAAATGATCATAGGTATATCTTGTCGTATTTCCACTTACATCTTTGACTTCGATAATTCGATTAAACTCATCATAGCTTCTTGTTTCTGTTCCAATCTTGTTGGTTGTCTTAATGAGGTTACCTTTGTCATCATAATCCTTGGTAATACGATCAGATCCAGCAGTGATCATCGTAACTTGATTTAACGCATTATACTCAGTCGTAATTGTGGTACCGTCTGGCTTTGTAATTTTGGTTTGATTTCCTTTTAGATCGAACTCATAAGTTTCTTTAAATCCATTTTCATCTTTATACTCAATTAATTGATTGGATTCATTGTAATGAGAAGTCGCAATCTTTTCATCACTGACCTTCTTTTCGATGGTATTGTTGTTGGCATCTACCTTGTAGTTCACAACTCTTCCAGATGGATCTTCTACTTTGAGTAAGTTACCTTCTCCATCGTAATCATACTTCGTCGTATTTCCTAACGTATCTTCTTTTTGGATAAGATTACCAAAATAGTCATATAAATAAGTAACTGTATTACCATCTTGATCAATTTCTTGACTCACATATCCTCTTGCATCAACAACATACGTAACTAAGACGTCATTTGAAATGGAGTGTTTAACTACTCCTTGTCGTGCGTCAACCTCATATTCATGTTCAATACCATTGATACGTTCTGTAAGAACTTGATTGTTTTCATCATAGGTATTTCTTTCAAACACAATCCCATCTTTTGTCTTCAATAGGATGTTTCCATTTGGGTCATAGTCGATTTCTGTAACGACTACCCCGTTGACAGTTTCTTTTACAACTCGATTTAAATCATCATAGTCAAAGTTTGTTGTCAGTCCATTTGCACTCGTAGTTGAAGAAATTCTTCCTAATGCGTCGTATTCATAGGTTGTCGTTTGATTGAGTGCATTTGTTGAAGTTGTTACTTGATTGAATTCATTAAATTCATTCTTCTCGATGACTATTCCATTTTCAATTCTTTCAAGTACATTGCCAAACTCATCATAAACTGTTTCGATCAAAAGACCATTCGGTTTTGTTTCTTTGATTTGTCTTCCTAAACAATCAACCTCAAATGTAGTAACATTTCCATTACCATCTGTCTTTGACACAACATTTCCTAACAGATCGTAAGCTGTAAGTTTGCTTGAACCATTAGAATCTATTTCTTTCACCACTTTATTATTTTGTCCATATTCAAAAGAATGGATTTTACCATACGGATACTTGATTTGGATGTTTTGTTGTTTACTGTTATAGACATACTCGACTAAAAATCCAAGTTGATCCACTGTTTTTGTCGTTTGATTAAATGCGTTAAACTCGCTTGTAGTTTCATATCCTAAAGCATCAATTGTTTTAACTTGGTTTCCATCTGCATCATAAATTGTTTGTGTCTTGTTACCAAGTGGATCAGTACCTGAAACTTGATTCCCATTCTTATCATAACTAAATGTTGTGGTATTACCATTTTTATCTGTCTTACTAATGATTTGTCCTTTGGCATCATAGCCAATTGTCTCTTCAAATCCTAACGCATCTTTTGTACCTATAACGCGATTGTTTTTATCATAGGTAGTTTCTGTACTTGTAGTTCCTACGGTTTCTTTGATTTTATTTCCATTTCCATCATACTCATATGATGTTGTAATTCCTTTTGATGTTGTGCTTACAACTTGATTACGATCATTGTAAACCGTTGTTGTCTCAAGTCCATCAAAGCCAACTTTCTTAATAACTTGTCCTTCCTCGTCATAGACACTTGTTTCAGTTTGTCCAAGACTATTTGTTGTCTTGAGTAGTTGGTTGTATTGATCATATTCATAACTTGTTGTTTGTCCTGCATTATTACTCACTGAATGAAGATTGCCATTTGATGTGTATGTTCTTTCTTCAATAAGTCCTGTATTATTATTTATTATTTTGGCAACTTGATTCGTTTGATTATATTCTGTTGTGTTATCACTATCCAATGTAACTTCATGTATAACATTCCCAAATCGATCAAAATCCTTATTTGATACTACTGTACCATCAATCGTAATTGTTGTATTATCTCCGTACTGATTGTATGCATAGATTGTTGAAAAGTTACGTGGCGATATCACTTCAGATGTTTGCCCTAAAGAATTATACTTCGTTGTGGTTACATATCCTTCCGCATCTTTTTCTTCGATGACACGTGAATACATATCAAAGGTCGTAATCACTTCTTGTCCTAACTCATCGATTTCTTTAATAACATTTCCTTTTACATCGTATTCTGTAACTTTAGAATTTCCTTCTGCATCAATGGTTTCAATGACACGATTTTCTTTGTCATAGATTGTTTGTGTATTATTGCCTAAAGGATCAATAACTTTTACTTGATTACCATATTGATCATATTCAACCTGTGTAGAATTACCTAACTCATCAATGGATTCAATGAGTTGTCCTACTTTGTTGTATTTACTTTCTTTCGATTTTCCATTAATGATTATTTTTGTAATTTGTCCATAATCGTCATAAAAATTCTCTGTGATGATTCCTTTAGAACTTGTGACTTTGATAAGATTTCCTTTTGTATCATAGTCATTGGTAACGACTTCACCTGTCGGATACGTTGTCTTCACAATTCGATTGGCATCATCGTAGTCAAATTTTGTTTCTTGTCCAACTTGATCGATTGTTTTTTGAACTAAACCATCTTTGTAGACTGTCTTTGTCGAATTACCAAATTTATCAATAGATTCTATCAGATTCCCTGCATCATCATAAATATTCTTCGTCTGTTGTCCACGGATATCCGTAGTTGTTACAAGACGATTTTTTTCATCATACTCATATATTTCTATGTTACCTAGCGTATCTCTAAAAGATATTTTTTGACCTTGCGCATTATAGGTTGTTGTTTCAGTTAAGCCATTTCTTGTTGCAGTTAAAAGATTTCCCATCGAATCATACGTATTCTCGGTAACTGCTCCCAGTGGATCGATATATTGTGTGATATTGTTATTTCCATCAAACACAAAACTCTCAACAGCACCATAACTATTGATCTTCTTCGTGATATTCCCTTTACTATCTACTTCATAAGTGGTAGATCGTCCTAGACTATCCTCTTCTTTTATCACATTCCCTAAATCATCATAGGTCGTTGTTATCGTTAAACCTAATTTATTCGTATACGTTTTTACTAGATTTCCTTCATACGTAAATTCTTCTTTATTTCCTCTTGCATCTGTTCTAGACACCATTCTGTTCTTATCATCATATTCAAAGGTTTCAACTTTACCATAGATATCTGTGGCACTTAATTTATTTCCAAACTGATCATAGGTACTAAACTCTTCTGTTTTATTTGGATAAATCTTATGTGTAATATTCCCATTTTCATCCGTTTCGTATTCCGTTATTGAACCATCAAAATCAACTTCTTTACTTAAGAAGCCGTAGCTATTGTATTCATAGGTTGCTTTTTCACCTTTTTCATTTGTGATTGATAATAATTCATTCTTATCTTGGCTATATTCATTGATTTGTTTTGTACCATCATCATAGGTCAACTCAGTCACGCGATTATAATCATCTACACCATAAATGACAGATCTTCCATCTGCATCCGTAACTTTTGTCTCTTTATTCCCATATTCAAAAGTCATGATTCTGTTTTCACCATCAAGTTGTGAAAGAACACGATTTTTATTATCATATGTATTTCGCCCTAATGAAAATCCATCTTCATCTATAATTTCTACAATTCGTCCTTGATCATCATATGTGTATTCTTCCGTATATCCTTCTGCATCAATAAACTTTGTCATTTGATTTTTTTGGTTATACTCATATTTTATTTTGGTATTGTTTGGTAATGTAATTTCACTGATTAAATTCTTTTTATTATATGTAAAATTAACTTCTTTCTCATCATCAATATTTAACTTTTCCATTTGGAAATAATCGTTATAAATTACTTCTGTAAAATGTCCATTGAGTTCTTCAATTTTGCTTAAGGCACCTGTTTCATCAAAGATACTTTTTTGTTTGGTATTTTCTTCTGTTAAGACAACTTGATTATGTATGATTTCAATTTCGTATGGATTATCTAAGTCTTTCTCAAAACTTGTTCCATTTTTTCTAAACTCATAGACTTTCCCATCACCAGTAAAATAAAGTAAATTATCATTCTTATCATAGAAGACAAATTGATCATAATTGCTTGAGAATCCATTTCCAAAAGCGGTACTCACAATTTCGCCTAACGAATTGTAGTATCGCTTAAACTCAATCGATTTATAATCGTTGATGCTAAAATCAGTATTCTCATGATAATAGTTACCACTTCCTGTATTGATTGGATCTCCTGCATAACAACCATATAAACATACCGGTCCTCTGTATTTATATTCTGCTGTGTATTCTGAAAACATCAAGGGTGGTAATACATCATTTTCATTGATTCGTGGAGAATCTGTTGGTACTCGGAGAAGGATTAGTTCATCTTCTTTAATTGTTTTTTCTGTCATGTTATTATCAAACAAAATTTGATCTACCGTAATTCCATAATAGGAAGACAAAGAAGCTAGTGTTTCTCCCAACTTCACTCGATGTTTCATAAATTTATCAGAGTAAACATCATTTGTATTCGCAGTTGAACCGACTTCCACTTTCATTTTAAATGTATAAAAGGTATCCTCTTTATCAAAAACATCTGCCTCTACATAATCCGTCGTATAATTGACATTTTCCACTGGAATATCTTGAACACCTGTTCTAGGGTTTGTATCATAAATTGGTTTTACATAAAATAACCTTTCTTTTGGATCCATCGGTGATGTGACGGTCGTCCCTGTAGTTAGCTTATTTCCATCCGCATCAATCTCAATGAGGTTTAATGTTATTTCACTTCTTGGTTTCGCAAGTCCATCTAGACTTACTGCATCTAGTTCCCCTGGACCTTTTGAAAAAATTCTTAGACGTGCATCCATGGTATTGATATCCATCGCTGGATCAACATCGTAAGCTAGGCGGTATGTAATTAAAATAGTTGGCCTATTTACTCCACCTTCCGTATGAAATAAATGCGAATCGAGCGATTCACTTTCTGGAGTTGCCATGAGCACTAATGTTTTATCTGTTCCTGCATACAGTTGTTGTGTATGTGTCGTTATATCAAAAGTTTTATAGCCAATACCCCATAAGCTATCTTTCGATACACCACTGACAAATTCAGCACCATTTAAACTATTATTATAATTTAAACTTGTTGAACCTGGATCAACATAGGGTCTTGAATAAACATTGATTCCCACATCACTACTTCTTGCTTCATAACGATACATTCCCAATTGTGCTGATACAACTTTCATATCTGCACCGATATTTGGCATAACAAAATGTACCACGGTACGACCAACTCCTGATAATTGAACACCATCACTTTCTGCCGCAACATGTCCTACTACTGTCCACACCCATTGCATTGGTATTCCATTCCCTGAACCATAACTGCGCACAAGCGATGTTGTGACATCAGCTGTCGCACTGCTTGTTGGTGTAATAATTGGATCGATTGCCACAGGATAAGCTCTTCCCTCTGCATTTACCCATTCTTGATCAAAAGTTGTGGACACTTCAATTTCAGTTTCAGAAATACGATTATAGCTAAGTGATACACTCTCACTTACATGTCCATCATTATCAATTAAATATGGTGTAGAAAGTGTAAATTCAGTTTCTTCGCCATTCTTCAAGAACAGTGTATTTCCTTCTTGTTGCACATCTAAATCACCAATTTCAAGGTTCTCAGTAATTGTATTTGTTTCTACTGGTTTTGTAAGTAAAATATCGGATTTAACTTTCGTTGATGATAATGAATAAAGAATATCTACACCATCATAAACATCAAAGTATTGAAGTGTATTCCCATTGATACGATAGTTACTTGTCGTGCCATTGGGTAGTTTGGTATTTAATACAAAGCCATTTTCATTTGTAAGGGATGCTATTTTTTGTTCATCACTAAAAAAATCAATCGCATAAAATCCTTGATTATTTGTTGCAAATTGTGTTGGTTCAATCAATGAATACGTTGTTGGTGGTGTTTGAAGATTCAAATCAATCTCTTCAAACTTGCCATCAATCTCTTTGTGTATTGGTTCAGAATAAACTTCTACCGTAAAATTCTTTTCATCAATTTGATATGTTTTTGTTGATTCAGTTCGTTTCTCTTCAACTTCAACAAGTCCACTGGTTTCAAAATCTCCTCTTGGTTGAACGAATTGAAAATCATGGTTTTCACTAATTTTTTCTTCTTCAATTTGAGGTGTACTTGTCGGCATAACCTCAACTTCTGGTTCAACTGGTGACACACTTTCTTCTGGCATACTTGTAGGTGTATTTGTTGGTTCTAAAGTAGGCTCTATGGTTGGTTCACTTGTTGGTTGCTCAAGTAGTGTATTATCTTCAAGTTTGTCAATTCGTGATTCTTTATTCCCAAGAGTTGGAACAATTTCTGCTGTTCCCATCGTACTTTTAAGTTGAACTTTATTTAATTCTGCTTTAACAGTGATGGCAGCCATTTGAATCTGCGATAAGAATAACGAAACGATAAAACTTATCTTTATCCATTTCAGCATTTTTTTATTCATAGTTCTTTCCTCCAGCAAGTATTTCAAATTCGTTTAAACTTTTTTCAAGAGCATCAATATTTTCAATTGAGTTTTTCTTGGATAATTCATTTAAATCATTCGCAATTTGTTGGAGAACTGCTGCAAGTTCTTTCTTGGATAAAGCTTCTTTTTGGATTGCTAAAAGTTCTATCTCTTTTGCAATATCTTTAGCATCTTCATTCCATTGTTTACTACAAAAATCTGCACGTTCGAGTAAATCATAAAGACTAATTAGTTGTATAAGTTCTGCTTTCTCTTTTTCACTTTCTTTTTCTTCTTGTTTTGAATCAATGCTTGGTTTTGTGTTTTCATCTGTACACGACTTTAACAGCAGCAAAAAAAGTATTATCACGACCATGATAATACCAATGAAGATCCCCCTCTTCAATTTCTTATTATTCATATTTACCCACCTTAGTTTCTAGAATCGATTAAAAAAGCATCTCCTCTCCCTAAGATTTTTTTAAATATTCATTACTTATTTTGGTGCCCACTAACTTCTTTTTTGTTTGCACCCAAATTTATTCAAGGATATCATCTGTTTCTAGTCAAATCAAGATGTGCTGTATTGCTCCATATAACTTTTTTAACAATTAAAAGTATTTTGTATTTATAGATACAGTAAATTAAAAAATCCTATACATACTAAAAAAGGTGATTTCTATCTAAGAAGTTCACCTTTTCCCATTTCATATTATTACTTTATGAATTTAATTTTTCTTTAATAGTACACCACATCGTTTTATAATCTACCGTTTTAATAAATTCTATTAGATTAGATGATATTAATACAGTAATCAATGAGAATACAATCTTTTGTACTGGAATATAACTTAAGCTTAGTAGTAAAACTGTTACATCCATAATTAGATAAGAAGTCGATATTTTTAATCCACTTAGTTTTCTCACAATAAGGGCTAGTGTATCATCACCCCCACAAGCTCCACCTACACGTATTACTATTCCTACACCAATTCCTACAAATGCTCCTCCGCATAGTGAAGATAGAAGTGGTGATTGAGTTATGAAAGGAAGCAGTGGTCCCCACGAAGCTACAACTGAATAAAATATCGAAAACGCCAAAGATGCCACAAGGGAATACCGAAGGAATTTTCCTCCAAAGAAGTATGCACCCAAAGCAAACAATGAGTAATCCATGATAATTGATGAAAACGAAGGATTAATTCCAAACCAATGATTCAGTAATAAAATCATTCCAAGTACTCCACCTTCAGTTATATCTGCTTGGGCATGTATATTATACAAACCAAAAGCGAGAATAAAACTACCGATTAAAACTATTACGTAATTCTTTATATTTAAACGCATATTTTTGTGCTGAATTTCATAATAAATCTACCTTGCGAGCAAGCACGCCTCCCGTCTATCTCTGTTCAAGGTGTTAGACGATTTATTACTTAGTTTTCTTTTTCTTGCATTTCTTTATTTACATACTTTCTAAATACTTTTGCTAATAAGGTCATTACAAGTAAACTTGTTGCAGAAAATCCAATCAACAAGTAAATGAAATATCCAAATTGTGCTAATATCCCATCAGTAAATAAAACAAGAAAAGGCAATACATTTACAACAAGAATAACTAGTGTTTTCACAATATTTAAACATGCAAGTATAAGTGCATTTTTAATGTACATAAATGTTGTATTGTAGAAACATGCAATAAGTGGAAATATATAAGATGTAATCATAAATAATAAAATTATTACACCAAGTATTAGTCCTAATAAAATACTATTCTGAAATACACCTAGTATTTGTATATCTGCAATTAAAATAAATATCGCCACTAAAATGAATATCCAAATTAGTGTTGCTTGTTTAAAATTTTTAATGAATGCATTCTTATAATCACTAAAAATTTTAATGTTTTCTTGTTGTACCATTTTATTTGTAACAGAGTACATTGATGTTAGTGCAGCTCCAATTGTAATTACTGGTATACAGCTAACGACAAAGAGAACATTTAATAATACTAAATCTCCTAATTTGTTTAACACTGTATATAGTTCGTTATTTTCACTGTACAATTTCATTTATACTCTCTCCTAAATAATTTTATTTTTTATAAATCCTAACTGTTCAACTTCTGACAATACAACATCTCCAGGTTTTAAAAATTTAGGTGGATCAAATCCCATACCTACTCCACTTGGTGTTCCTGTTGCTATGATTGTGCCTTTTTTTAATGTCATAAAGTTACTTAACTCTATAATGATATCATCAATTGATTTCATCATATACTTAGTTGAAGAATTTTGACGTATCTCGCCATTAACACTTGTCGTGATTTTCAAATCATCTATGTTGATACATTCATCTCTTGATAGAACATATGGTCCCATTGCAAAACATCCATCTAAGCTTTTTCCTAAATACCATTGCTGATGAGCAACTTGTAAATCTCTTGCACTATAATCATTTATGACTGCATAACCAAATATTTTTTCTTTAACATTTTCTTTAGTACAATTTCTACAATCTTCTTTTAGGATAATTGCGACTTCTGTTTCATAATCAAATTTATTTGTTACATCATTATGGCATGATAGCTCACTCAAATAAGATGATGTTTGATTAACTCTTTTTGAAAAATATACAGTTGCTTCTGGTTTTAAAACAAAGCTATTTTCTTCATATTGATTCGCCTCAATACAGTGTTCATGATAGTTTAGTCCAACGCAAATTACATCTTGGAAGGGGATATTAATTGGAGCTACAAGTATACCACTTTCACAATTGATAAGCTCACCCTTATATGAAGAAATAGCATCACATAGTTGTTTAAATTCATTCGCACTTAATGTGAGAATGTCATTGATATCTTTAAAATTAAATCCTAATGTTCTTAAAGATAGAATTTGTTTGTCTTTTAAAATACCAACTGATTGTTGGTTATCTTTAATAAAGCTAATCCATTTCATAGAATTTTTCTTTCGCTAATAGAAACGCTCCCATTACAGGTGTTGTTGATGGTTTTACAAGTTGACCACCAAGCTTTGATACTTTTTCCTCTAAATTAGGTAACACAAATTCTTTCGCATGAAATAATCCACCAGAATAAGACCAATTAAATTTTTTACCAGTCAATTCTAATTGTTCGACAACACCTTTTATAATTAAGAATAATTCATTACTTGCTTCATCATAAAGAGCGATTGCATTCTTATCTCCTTGTTTTGCTGCATCATATAAAAGTCGTTGTACTTGTGCAACTTTATCTCTAAATGGAATAATGTCATTTTCACTAATGTCGATAAATTCAAATTCGTTCTTAATACCATAATGATTCATCACAACATCATAGAGAGGTCCTTTTTCAAGACGCCCATCTGCTTCTTTTCCAAAATATTCCATTGTTCGTCTACCTAGCCAATAACATGATCCTTCATCAGAAAAGAATGTAGACCATCCACCACTTCTCGCAGTTTTCTTATCATGATTTCTTCCAAATGCGATTGACCCTGTGCCTGCTACGATATTCACGCCATCTGCTAAGTTCAAAGAACCTGCCCAGCCAACTTCTACATCATTCACAACCTTGTAATTAATGTCATGAAAGATTGTTTTCATTTTTTGATCTATTTCATTATCTTCTTTTTCTGATTCGCCATAACATGGTAAACCAATGACCACACCTGAACAATCTTTAATTTCAAGTTTGCATTCTTTTAAACAAAGTTCAACTGTGTTTCGAATATTACCTAATACTGTATCAATACTACTTTCACGATAACTTGATCCTTCTCCTTGTGTTTGGAAAAGGATCTCATTATTTTCATTCGCTACAACATAAGCAGTTTTTGTTCCACCGCCATCGACACCTATAAAAGTTTTCATTTACTAGAACCTCACAATTTGCATAATTAACCTTTAATACCACCAATTGTTAAGCCTTCAATAAAGTTCTTTTGGACTAATGCAAACACAATCATCAATGGAACAACCATCATTGTTGACGCTGCCATGATTAAGTCTGTTTGCGTTCCACGAGAACTATACAATGCCGCAATACCAACTGGTAATGTAAATAATTTATTACTATTCACGGAAATTAATGGCCATAGGAATGAATTATATACAGCCATAAATACGTAGATAAATAGTGCTGATACCATTGGTTTCGCCATTGGCAAAACAATCGTAAAGAATCGTCTAAAATGTCCACAGCCATCGACCTCAGCTGCTTCTAAATAATCATTTGGATAATCAATAAAGAATTGTCTCATCAAGAAAATTCCAAAGATATTTATAAAGTATGGCACTGTTAATACAAAGTAACTATTTGTTAATTTCAAGCTTGCCATTAGCTTATAAAGAGGAATCATTAATGTATCATAAGGAATCATTACAAAGGCTAAAATAACTAAGAAGATAATATTTCTACCCTTGAACTTATACTTTGCAAACACAAATCCAATGATGCAACTTGAGAATACTGCCACAACCGTACTCAACAATGTAACACCTAAACTATTCGCATAGTATTGAATAAATGGAATACCTTCTAAAACACGAGTAAAGTTTGTTGTTACAAAATTATGTGGATACATTGTTGGTGGCATTTGCATTAATTCTGCTTGCCCTTTAAATGAAGACACAACCATCCAATACAATGGTAATATCATGATTAGTGAACCAACTAATAGAAGCAATAATGTTAAGTAATAACCTAGATCCTTTTTCTTTTTCTTATTCATTATGCTTCCTCCTTAATTTGCTTAACTTTTTTCTCTCTTGTTAAAATCCATTGAACTAAACTGAAGCTCATAATGATTAACATCAAGATAATTGACATCGCAGAAGCATACCCAATTTTACTTTCCTTGATACCTTTATTTAAGATATGGAATAACATAACGACAGTACTTGTTCCAGGTCGTCCATCTGTTAAGATTTTTACTGGAGTAAAGAACATGAATGCTGTTGTTGTACACATGATACAAACAAACAGAATATTATTTTTAATTAACGGTAATGTAATCTTGAAGAATTTTCTAAATTTGCTAGCACCATCCATATCTGCTGCTTCATAATATGATTTATCAATACCACGCATTGCCGCAAGTAATACAACAGCATAGTATCCAAAGATTGCCCATATTTGAATAATACATAAGGCAATTAATGCTTGATCTGGTGATCCTAAGAATGGTTGTGGTTGTATTCCAAATATTTCTAATATTGCATTGAATAAACCATAGTTTTTATGATATAACCACGACCACACTAAACTGATTGCCACAGTTGAGATAATTGATGGTAAGAAATACACAAAGGTAAAGTATTGTCTTAAGCGATCACTTAGTGCATTTAATCCAGCTGCTAATGCAATTGATAAAACAACGGTTGTTGGCATGATGACTAACGCTGCAACAACTGTATTTTTCATTGCAATCAAGAATGTTGGATCCTTAAATGCATTCATATACTGTTGTAATCCCACAAATTTAAAATCTGAATAAGCCATGTGTGCATCAGTAAAGCTATATGCAATTACTGAAATAAATGGTATGACGAAAAACATCAAAAACCATATAAATGTTGGTATGAGTACTAAGGCTAAAAATATTGTACTCCCCTTTTTACGTTTCGATTTTTTTATGATTGAAGACATATTATCTCCCTCTCTTTATTATTTAAAATAAATCGACTGTGTACGTAAACATATCCCCTCTAATTATACTGCTACAATATTCGACCATATCAGTTCCTTGATATGTTCTTCTTGTAAGTTTAATCCCTGCTTCACTAAAATCAGAGTTAAGATAGTATGCTTCTTCTTTACGCAAATTCACAGCACTAAATTTTTCTGTTGCGTGTTCTAACTTAACACCAAACGCTTGTAATGAATTATATAATCCATTTCTATCCACCAATTCTTTTGTAAGTTCTGGTGTAAATTTAACTGGTATATATGATACCTCAATTGCATAAGGTTTATCATCTAATAGTCGCAAACGTTTAATCGCAAATACTTCTTCATTCGCTGAAATATTCATGATTCTTTGAATACGACTGTCAGCTTCCATTATTTTGAATTCAAGCATTTCTGCTTTTTCTTCAAGACCTTGTTTGGTTAACTCTTTACTGAATGAATAAAATTTTTCTAAACTTTGATTAATTTGATTTCTCTTTATGAATGTACCTTTTCCTTGTTTTTTTACAAGTAAGTTTTCTTCTTGCAAATCATCAATTGCTTTTCGTGCAGTGATTCGACTAACATTAAACATTTCACAGAGTTCTTTCTCTGTTGGTATTTTTTGTCCTTCTGCCCATTCACCAGTTTCAATTTTTTCACGAATCTTACTTTTCAGTTGATTATACAATGCTAAACCTGTTTCTTTACGAGTCATATCCATCCATTTACACCCCTTTGATAAACTACGTTATATTATAGATTATAATACCTTTCACAACTCTATTCACGTCCCCTTTAGGACATGGGTTATCTGTAGTATACCCTAATTGTATCGACTTGAACATCGATAGCATCTGCGCAAACAATAATCCATAAATGTAGGCGTCCATTTGAGAATTCTCAGGGCAAATTGTTTTCTTTGGATATTCAACATAGTAATCAGAGTTGTTTATAAGTTCTTTAATTCCTTCTTCACCAACAGTGACTGTCATGTTTTTACCTTTTTCAGAATTAATTTCGTTATTTAAATCTACGTCGTACTTTTTAGTATACGGTCTATTTGTAATAAAGTGAACTGTTACTGTTTCATCATTAATCACTGTCTTAGGACCATGTCTAAATGCAGCGGATCCATCATAACTAGCATGTGTGTAACCATCGGATAATTCCATTGATTTAACTGCACTTTCTCTAGCTAATCCTTGTAATGCACCTGAACCTAACCATACTAATCTGCGATATGAATTTTCAGCGAAAACTTCAGCTTTCAGTGCAAATTCATTCAATTTAGTTTCAACTTCATTCGCTAGGTTTGTCACAATATCTGTATACTTATTTAATTCTTTGTAGTGGAATACCATCCATGTTGCTAATGCCATTGAACTTACACTACTTGTCATCGCAAATCCTTGATCACATGTTTCTTTAGGTAATGCAACTACCATTGTTTTTTCAAGTTCTCTACCAAGTTTTGCAAGTGAGCTTGTACCATCACAAACAAATATTAAATTATATAAATTCTTAATTCGTTTACGAGCAAACTGTACTGCTGCTACACTTTCAGGACTTTCTCCAGAACGTGCATAGGATACAAGAAGTGTTGGTTTATCAAATAGAATCGCATCTGGCGATGAAATAATATCCGTTGTATGGAGTGTCTTCGCTTCAATACCACATTCTTCGCCTAGAATGTATTGCATTACCTCTCCTACAAATGCGCTTGATCCAGCACCTGTAAATACAACTTTTAAATTTTTCACTGCCAATACTTCATCCATGAATGAGTTTACATTTTCTTTATTTTCTAAGAGTTGTTCGGCAACTCTTTTCCACATTTCTGGTTGTTGATTTATTTCTGTTGCAGTGTGTAATGCTTTGTGTTCATTGAAGTATGATTCACTTTTATTTAAAATTCTTTTTTCCATTTATTTTCTCTAAAACAGTTCTGTTTCTGTCTTTCCATCTTTTTGTAAAATCACTGCATGTTCTGCTGACTTAACTGCAACGTTACGAATTTCACGATCTGCAAGTCCGCCCATATGTGGTGTTAAGATTACATTATCTAAATCGAATAATTCTGATTCATATAATGGTTCTTTTTCAAAAGCATCTAGTGCTGCTCCCGCAATCACATTATTTTTTAGTGCTTCAATTAGATCATCTGTATTGATTACTCCTCCACGAGATGCATTAACGATAATTGCACTATCTTTCATCATGGCAATTGTATCTTTACAAATTAAGTGATGTGTTGAAGGAAGTAAAGGACAGTTTGGCACAATGATATCTGCTTCTTTAAATAGTTGTTCATTCTCTACATAAGTTACGTTATATTTTTCCGCAACCTCTTGATTCTTAGCTGGATCTGAAGCAATTACATTCATTTCAAATCCACTTGCACGTCGTGCAACAGCTTGCCCGATTGCACCAAATCCAATGATTCCTAGTGTTTTCTTTGATACTGCTCTACCTCGTGCAACACCTTCAACCCATTTACCGGCACGAATATTTTTATCACCTATGACAATGTTACGCATCAAGGAAATAATTAATCCCCATACCAAATCTGCTACTGCATCGAAATTTTGTCTTGGAACATTGCATACAATAACACCTGCTTCTTCGAATGCTTTTAAATCAAGAT
>NZ_JAVXGL010000009.1:0-18417 GCF_036657415.1 Anaerorhabdus sp.
GCATGTGCATTCTTATTTGAATTACCAGTTGCAATTTATTCAATAATTTATCAAGTTATGTTTTCATTTGTAGTTGATAAAATCCATTTTCAAAACATTGAGATTAGTGCAATGATATTCACAAAAAATCGTGAGATTAAACATATTATAAATAAAGAAATGGTACGAGGTGTAACATACTGGAAAGGTATGGGCGCTTATACGGATGAAGAAACGGAAGTTCTAGTTACAATAGTAAGTAAATATGAAATTCCACAGCTTCAAAAAATAATTTATGATTTAGATCCTAAAGCATTTGTAATCATTACAGATGGGCTTAAAGTAACTGGCGGCTATGAAAAGAGACTTATATAAACAGGCGATGCCTGTTTTTTTAACCTTTTTTTACAATAAATTAAGGTTTAAACCGCTTACATTTAAAAATAGGTGTGTTACAATTCTTATAAAGAAACACAGTGGGAGGAAAGTTATGCGAGATGTAATCTATGTAACAGGGCATAGAAACCCTGATACGGATTCTATTTGTTCATCAATCGCTTATGCAAATCTAAAACAGCAATTAGGTCAAAATGCTATTGCTTGTAGAATTGGTGAATTAAACACAGAAACAGCCTATGTTTTAAAGAAATTTGATGTAGAAGCTCCAAAATTAGTAGAGAACGCAAAATGTCGATTGGAAGATATTGATATTGATAGTGCATCATTAATTCACCCAGATTTAACGATAAAAAGAGCTTGGGAAAAAATCACCCTAGGGAAAAACAAGAGTTTATTTGTGGTCGATAGTGAGAATAACTTACTAGGTGTTGTATCAATGTCAAATATTTCAGATGTTCAAATGAAAGATATTGAACAGGTACAAGAGTTAATGAAGGATGTACCAATCTCAAACATTACCGAAACAATCGAAGGAAAATTATTAATAAATCCAACTAATCTTCATATGGATGGTGATGTGAAAATTATGATTTCTCGCAATAATAATTTCTTGGATGAAGAGTTTGAGAATAGTGTAATTATTATGAGTGATAATGAAGTTTTACAAGAAAAAGCAATTGAGAAAAAAGCAGCTTGTTTGGTAATTACTGAAGGAAAAGAAGTTTCACAAAAAATAATGGATATGGCAATAGCAAATGATTGTGCAATTATTACAACACCATATGATGCGATGAAGGTAGCACGATACATTTATCAAACTCCTCCTGTGTCCATGATTATGACGAAAGATATTGTTACATTTAAGATTTCTGATTATGTTGATGATGTATCAAAAAGAATGAGTAAAACGCGTTACCGTTCATACCCAGTTATTGATCATAAAGGACATGTAATTGGTGCGGTATCACGTTTCCATTTATTCTCTTATACACGGAAGAAGTTTGTTTTACTTGATCATAATGAAGCTTCACAAAGTGTTGAATCACTAGAGGTGGCAGATGTATTAGAAATAATTGATCATCATCGAATTGGTGATATTGAAACAAGTAATCCAATTAACTTTCGAAATCAAAATTTAGGAAGTACGTCTAGTATTATTGCACTTATGTATAAGGAAAATGGTATAAAGCCTACTAAGAAGATTGCTGGATTATTATGCTGTGCAATTATTTCTGACACAATGAATTTTAATAGTCCTACAGCAACTGCAGTAGATAGAGATATTGCAACCGATTTAGCAGCAATCGCTGAAATTGATTTAGACAAGTTATCTATTGAAATGTTTGAAGCAGTCGCAACATTAAGAGGTTTATCATTTAGCGAAATTCTCTATAATGATTTTAAAGAATATTCAATGGAAGGCTTTAGAATTGCAATCGGACAAATTAATATTTTAGATATTAAGGAATTAGAAATTATTCGTAGAGAATTTGTTTCTTATATGGAAAAAATAAATGCAATTAATAAATATGACTTACTTGTTATGACATTTACAAACGTTGAAGGCAAAGGTTCAAACTTTATTTACATGGGTAAACTTTCTTGGGTAATTGAAGAAATGTTTGATAGTTGTAAAGAAAATGATGTATTGTTTGCTAAAGATATCGTTTCAAGAAAGAAACAAATAATTCCAAGATTAGCAGCTGCGCTTAAGCTAGCTTAAAAATTAGGAATACAATAACCACGTTATTAAGACGAAAGTTTGAAAACGTGGTTTTATTATGAAAAAAAGCAGATTATTTATCTGCTTATAGAATATTAAATTAAGTATGGAAGTAACATAGTTGCTAAGCCTAAAAATGCAAAGAAACCAAGTACATCAGTAGCAGTTGTTACAAAAACACTAGAAGCTAAAGCGGGGTCAATATTCATCTTTTCCAAAATGATAGGAACGGCATAACCTGAAACAGTAGCAACAACTAAGTTGAATACCATTGCGGAACCAGCTACAATCCCTAAGTATGGATTTCCAAAGAAGAAATAACAACCTATCGCAACAACAATACCAAGGATAGTACCAGTTAATAATCCAACTCCAAATTCTTTGAAGAAGACTTTCTTAGCATTCTCACCAGTAAGCTCACCTAAGGCAATACCTCGTACAATGATTGTCAGTGATTGTGTACCAGCATTTCCACCCATTCCTGCAATGATAGGATTAATAGCAGCTAGGGCAACAACAGCTTCGATTGTTGAAGAGAACATAGCTACAACAGATGCAGCTAACACGGCTGTGACTAAATTAACTGATAGCCATGGTAAACGTGATTTAATAGATTCAATTAAGGTACCATCAACTTTTTCTTCCGCATTTAATCCAGCCATATGGTGGATATCTTCGGTAGCTTCTTCTTTGATGATATCGACGATATCATCAATTGTAATTACACCTTTGATAATATCTTCATTATCAACGACAGGGATCATGACATAATCATATTTATCAATGATATAAGCAACTTCTTCTTGATCGTCATTAGTATTTACTGTTTGAACATTAGGATTTGTAATTTCAGAAATGAGTGTATCAAAAGGAGAAGAAACTAAATCTCTTAAAGATACGACACCTTTTAGATGTCCAATTGAGTCGGTTACATATAAGTAATAAGCCATTTCCGCATTTTGAGCTACTTGTTGTAGATATTCTAAAGTTTTTTGAACAGTTTTGTTTTCACGAATACTGATAAATTCCTTAGCCATAATACCCCCAGCAGTATCAGGTGCATAGGATAAGAGTTCCTTTACTTCCGCAACATCTTCAACTGACATCTTGCTTAGGATATCTTTACTTTCTTCTTCATCCAATGTTTGAACAAAGTCCGCAATTTCATCCGAACTCATTTCTTCAAGAATTTCTTTTTGTCGATTTGTAGAGAACTGTTTCAACAAATCATAGATATCCTCATCATCTTCTTCATCAAGAAGGTGTGCAATTGTTTCATCGGACAGACGATTGAGTATTTTGACAGCATCATCATCATTTTCATGAATAATGCTTAAAAGGTCCACTGGGTGGACAAATTCAATCATCTCTTGGAAGTCATAATCATTAGCATTTAATAAAAAATTTTTTAATTCTTGTTTAGATATTTCTAGATTCATCAAATTCCTCCTTTAGTTAGGAAAGAACTTTACCTTTTTGGCAAGAACTTTCAGTATTTCTCTGTCTCGGGTTATTATTATCCGTTTCCATTCTTACCACCCCATTTCACGCTCTTTTATTATAGCTTGGAAACGAGGTAAATGACACAAAAAAAGTGTAAACTTACACTTTTCTTTTTAGATATTCTTGATATGAATAAATACATCCACAATATTGTTGCCGATATAAATTATGCTCGGTTGATAATTCTCTTCCACGATCTATTCCCTTCTTCTTTTTAAAGTCCGAATGAAAGTATTTTGTAGTGGGGTAAAGGGCTTGTAATGAAGTTCCAATTTCATTTATTTTTTGACTGTCTTTTTGACGTGATATAGTCATCACAGTTGTGAAATATTCATAGTTGTTTTTACTTGCGTATTCAAATGATTCTTTCATGCGCTTGGTATAACATAAGAAGCATCTTTCACCACCTTCAGGTTTATCTTGTAGTGGTTCAAGTATTTTAGTATAGGCATCATTATCATAGATACACTCAATTAGTTTTACTTCATACTTTAATGAATGATTAACTTCAACTAAATAACGTTTTAATTCATCTAAACGCCGATGATATTCAGCACTTGGATAAATATTAGAATTATTATAATAGATTGTGCAATCAAAAGTTTCACTTAAAAATTCAATAGGGAATGCAGCACATGGTGCGCAGCATGCATGAAGTAAGAGTGTAGGACGATGGCTTGATTGTTTAATTCTTTCAATTTCATCAATACTTTGTTGATAATAGTTCACTTTGTTATTACTTTTTTGAATATTTGGAAATACTCTATTCATTGCTAATCAACATACTATCGCCAAAAGAAAAGAAACGATACTCTTCTTTAATAGCTTCATTGTATGCCTTAAATATAAGTTCTTTTGTAGCAAATGAACTAATCATCATAATTAATGTTGATTTTGGTAAATGAAAGTTAGTAATAATACAATCGACAGCTTCCCATGTATAACCTGGATAAATGAAGATTGCAGTCTCACCATGACATTCTTTGAAACATCCATATTCTTTATAGATAGCTTCTAAGGTGCGAGTACTTGTAGTTCCTACAGTAATAATTCTTCTGCCTTCTTTTTTCGCAAGATTCAATGCATCAGCGGTATCTTGATCCATCCAATACATTTCAGAATGCATAATGTGATCTTCAATGGTATCAGTATCCATCGGTCTAAAAGTTCCTAATCCAACATGAAGAGTCACATCCTTGATGATAATTCCTTTATCACTAAGTTGTTTAAACAATTCTTCAGTAAAATGTAGTCCTGCAGTTGGTGCAGCAGCACTTCCTTTTACTTTTGCATAAACAGTTTGATAGCGTTCAGGATCATCTAGTTTTTCTTTTATGTAAGGAGGAAGAGGGACATTACCTAAACGTTCAAGAATTTCAATGAAGATACCATCATACAACATCTTCATTTTACGAATTCCTTTATCTCCTATTTCAATACATTCAGCACGTAGCTCACCATCATGAAAAGAGATGATTGAACCAATTTTGACAACTTTGGCATTACCTACAAGACATTCCCAAATATCGCCTTCTTGCTTGAGAAGTAGTAATTCAACATGAGCACCGGTTTCTTCTTTTGTACCAAATAGTCGAGCGGGAATTACACGTGTATTATTTCTTACTAATACATCACCAGGTTTAAGATAATTTACTATATCATAGAAATGCTTATGTTCTAACTCGCCTGTATTTTTGTGTACAACAAGTAAGCGGCTTTGTTTACGATCGCTTAATGGATGTTGTGCAATTAAATGTTCTGGTAAATCGAAGTCAAATTCACTTGTTTTCATAATTAAAATCCTCTTTCATCGAATGCATACTTTTCAAGGATTTCTTTTTTGAAATCACCAAAGCGATCTTCCATAATTGCTTGACGAGCTTGTTCTGTTAAGCGAAGAAGAAAGCGGAGATTATGAATAGACATCAGACGATTTCCTAATCCTTCATTACAACGATATAAATGATTTAAATATGCACGTGTATAGTTTTTGCAACAAATGCAATCACATTCTGGGTCTAGTGGTCTAAAGTCTTCTTTATAGATGGCTTTTTTAATATTGATTCTACCTTCACTTGTCATGAGTGTTCCATGTCTTGCGATACGTGTTGGCAAAACACAATCCATCATATCAACACCACGTTCAATCGCTTCAAGAATATCATTAACAGCCCCAACACCCATAAGGTAACGAGGCTTATCTTCAGGTAAGTATTTTATTGCATACTCAATCATACGATACATTGTTGGTTTATCTTCACCAACAGATGTTCCACCGATAGAGTATCCTGGAAAATCCATCTTTACTAATTCTTCAGCACAATGTTTACGTAGGTCTTCATAATCGCCACCTTGTACTATGCCAAATAAGGCTTGATCATCTTTTCTTTCATGAGCATCTAATCCACGTTTTGCCCAACGTAGTGTTCTTTCAACACTGTCTTTAACATAATCATAAGTTGCTGGATATGGAATACATTCATCAAAAGACATAATCATATCTGCACCGATTTTATTTTGAATTTGAATTGATTTTTCAGGACTTAAGAAAAGTGTTGAGCCATCTAAATGACTCTTAAAGGTAACACCTTCTTCTTTTATTTTTCTAGCGTCCGCTAAAGAGAATACTTGAAATCCACCACTATCTGTAAGCATAGGGCCTGAATAATTCATGAATTTTTGAACACCACCTGCTTTTTGAACTATATCTTCACCAGGTCTTAACCATAAATGATAGGTATTTGCCAAAATAACTTGTGATCCTATTTCGTACAATTCTTCAGGCGAAATAAACTTCACAGTTGCTAATGTTCCAACAGGCATGAACATCGGCGTTTGGACATCTCCATGAGGAGTATGTAGGGTACCACAGCGGGCACCAGATTGTTTACAACGATGTGTAACTTCAAAACTAAAATTTTTCATAATATCACCGCGTATTATTATACAGTACTTGTAAATAATATGATAGAGAAACGTCGTATTGAGTGGTATAATTGAAGATAGTTAGGGTGATAAAATGAAGTCTAAAATACTAAGAATTAGAAATATTCCAAAAGAACCACCAATAATTGCTACAGTGAGCGTTAAACCGAAAAATGGTTTAATCGTTATGATTTTTGCGAGTTTTATAATGATGATATTTAATGATTTATTTTCATATATTGGGGTTTTGATGTTTGGTATGTCTGCATTTTGTTTGTTTGTATTACCAGATCGTAAGTTAATTGATTTTACTCATGATTATATAATTTTATACAATTGTAAGGAAAGAGAAAACTGCAGTCTTATTTATTGGGAAGATATATTAACTTGGCAATATATTTGGCGTGCAGATCATGATGATTTAGAAATTGAATTAGTAGACCATACTGTGAAAACCATAGAATGTTTCTCAAGAAAAACGGTGGTCCCTTTATTAAGAGCATTTGTACGTGATAAAGAAAAAGTAATAATAAAAGGAAAGCGAGTGAAGACTACATGAAAAATGTTGATCTAGAATCACAATTTGAAGAAATGTCATTATTGTTTAAAATGTTTTCCGATAGTACCCGTTTAAAAATTTTAAATTTATTATTTGAAAAAGAACGATGTGTTAGTGATTTTATAGAAGAGTTGCAAATGAGTCAATCTGCTGTTTCGCATCAACTAGCATCACTTAAAAAAACGCATTTAATTAAATCAAGAAAAGCTGGAAAGAATGTTTACTATTCTTTAGCAGATGAACACATTGAGAGTATTTTTAAAATGGCTTTAGACCATGTGAACGAATAAGGAGATAAGAATGAAAAGAGAAGCAACACTTTGTAGACAGTGTCCAGTATGTAATGGATTCGCATGCCGTGGAGAGATTCCAGGATTAGGGGGAATTGGTCAAGGAATTTCATTTATCAACAATGTTAAAGAATTGGCTAAAATAAAATTGAATTTAGATGTATTGAATGATGTAAAGGATATAGATACATCAACTGATTTATTTGGTGTGAAGTGTGATTTACCGTTATGTTGTGCACCAATTGCTGGAATTAGAAATAATTATGGCACAGATATTAGCGATTATGATTATAATACTGAACTTGCGAAAGCATGTAGAGAAGAAAATATATTGTGTTTTGTAGGTGATGGTATTGATTTTGAAAACTATTTTCATTTACCTGCAAAGGCATTACATGAACAAGGTGGAAAAGGATTTTTAACAATTAAACCTTGGCAAATGGAAACGGTTAAACAACGTTTTGAAACAGTTAAGGAGTTTGATGTCTTAGGAGTTGCAATGGATATTGATGCAGCAGGCTTGCCGTTATTAAGAAATGCAAAGACTCCAGTAGAAAATAAAGACATTCGTGCTTTACATGAAATCAAAAAATTATGTGGTGATAAACCATTTATTGTAAAAGGAATCATGACTAAAGAAGCTGCACTATTAGCACTTGAAGCTGGAGCAGATGGAATTATTGTCAGCAATCATGGGGGTAGAGTATTAGATGAAACACCAGCAACAATCGAAGTGTTGGAAGAAATCGTTGAAGCGATAAATGGCCGATTAACAGTCCTTGTGGATGGTGGCTTCCGTACTGGAAATGATATTTTTAAGGCGATTGCTCTTGGTGCTGATGCAGTACTAGTAGGACGTCCTTTAGCACTAGCATGCGCAACAGAGGGTACTGATGGAGTAAGAAATAGCATTCAAAAGCTTAAAAAGGAATTCATTCATGCCATGCGAATGACTGGATGTGAAAATATTTCTGCAATAACGCATACAAAAGTAAGAAAATAAACTGAAAACATTTTCATTTATTTGAAATTTGTTTACATTCCTTTCATTTTTGCTATAATGATAGAGTAAATGAGGTGCAAACATGGCAGATTTTGAAAATAATGCTTTTTTTTGGCAAAAAATAGATACATTGTATCTTTCTTCCAAATTAGAAATTATTCGTGAAAAAGGTTCAAAACACCCAGAATTCGGAAATCTTGTATATCCGGTTGAATACGGAAGATTGAAAGATACGAGTACATCAGATAATGAAGGTATTATGGTATTCAAAGGTAGTGAAAAATCAAGTAGTGTATCAGCAATTATTATTGCGGCAGATATATTGAAAAAAGATTTACAAGCAAAATTGTTGATTGGATGTTCCAAAGATGATTTTACGTTTTCTAAATCAAACAGATTATCAAAAGACAATTTTGGTACGTAGAGGACAAGAAATACCTAGTTGGGGATTAACCGATTAACCTGTAGAAATGCAGGTTTTTTTAATGCCTATATTTAAATTGAAGACTTGTTCACATAAAATTCAAATTAAATTAAAAGACAAGTAAGGCGTGTTTTGGTATAATTCGTTTAGCATTTCAAAAGAAATGCTAGGAGGAAATATGAAAAAATTAGTTTGTCTTTTATCTTTAGCTTTAATTTTGGTAGGTTGTTCATCAACACCGAAAAATGAAGCTACACCAACACCGGAGGCTACACAAACACCGAGTGTTGATCAAGGGGAAGAAGGGACAACGGGAGGAGAAACTGCTAATTTAACAGAACTTCAAAAGAAGATAGATGCTGTGTTAAATAGTGGAAAATATGAACTTCCTGGATTCATGATGGCTGATGAAGCTACTTTGGGGAATCTTTACTATCTTACTACTGAGGATGTAAATGATTATGCAATATTTTTACCAATGATGAATGTTCAAGCTACTGAAATTATGGTAGTTGAAGCAAAAGATGGTAAAGTTGAAGCAGTGAAAGAAGCGTTAGATAAACGTCTTGCAGATTTAGATAGCACTTGGGCACAATATTTACCTGCTCAATATGAACTAGTACAAAACCACGTTACATTTACTGAAGGTAATAATGTAGTTGTAGTTATTGCAGAAGATGCACAAGCTATCGCTGATGATATTCAAACTGCATTAAAGTAATATGGTTTTCAGTAGCGTAGTATTTTTATTTGGATACTTGCCGTTAACTTTAGTGGTGATGAAACTGTCACCGCTAAAGTTTCGTAATCTATTCTTGTTGATTCTCAGCCTAATATTTTATGGCTGGGGAGAACCAATTTATATATTAATTATGTTATTATCAACAGTTGTTGACTATTTCAATGGCTATATGATAGATAAGCATAAAGATAATAAAAAGATTGCAAAGAGATTTGTAATTTTTTCAATATGTTTTAATTTAGGATTATTAGGATTTTTCAAATACTTTGATTTCATTGTATTAAATTTAAACCAATTAGGCTTTGAGTGGTTGAAACCACTAGGACTTGCATTACCGATAGGAATTTCATTCTATACATTTCAAACAATGTCTTATCCAATAGACGTTTATCGTGGACAAGCAGATGTACAAAAAAGTATTATATCGTTTGGTGCCTATGTAACAATGTTTCCACAACTGATTGCAGGACCAATTGTTCGCTACAAAGATATCGCAAAACAACTTGTACATCGTGATGAAACAATGGATAAGTTTTATAATGGGGTACAACGTTTTGTAACTGGATTAGCGAAGAAAGTATTACTCGCAAATAACATTGGACTACTTTGGGAAACAATCCATACGTTACCGACATCACAAATGTCTATTTTAACAGCATGGTTAGGTGCCATTGCCTTTGGATTTCAAATTTATTTTGACTTTAGTGGATACAGTGATATGGCAATAGGCTTAGGAAAAATGTTTGGATTTGAATTCTTGGAAAATTTTAATTATCCATATATATCAAAATCAATCACTGAGTTTTGGCGCAGATGGCATATATCCTTAAGTACTTGGTTTAGAGACTATGTGTACATTCCTTTAGGTGGAAATAGGTGCAGTAAGTTAATGAACTATCGTAATATTTTAATTGTATGGTTTTTAACTGGATTGTGGCATGGAGCTAGTTGGAATTTTATTTTATGGGGTCTATACTTTGGAATTCTATTAATGATTGAAAAATCATTCTTATTGAAAAAATTAGAGAAATCAAATGCATTGGTTGCACATAGTTATACTTTATTTTTGATATTAATTAGTTGGGTCATTTTTGCTTTTGATGATTTTGGAAATTTACTTCATTATTTACGAATGATGTTTGGGTTTGAAGGATTATCTTTCATTAACTCATATTTCATGTTTTTTATAAGAAACAATATTTTCTTACTTATCATCCTATGTATTGCATCAACACCATTCATCAAAAACTATTATCATCGCTATATTGAAAATAAGAAATGGGAAGTTCTAGTCCCAGTTTTAGTCGTAGTAGGCTTAGTATTATGTACTGCATTCATTGTGGATGCAAGTTATAATCCATTCCTATACTTCAGGTTTTAGGAGGGTAGAAGATGAAAAAGAAAGTTCAACTGATTACAGTCTTCGTGTTTTGTGCCTTTTTAGGAGTTTTAACAATTCTTAATTTTATGAATCCAGATAAAGAATTCTCTGAGAATGAAAATCGATATTTGAAACAATTTCCAGAATTCTCAATCAAAAAACTACTTAAGAATTCATATACATCAGAATTGGATACTTATTTAAATGACCAATTCATCTTTCGTGATAATTGGATTGGTATAAAAGCATTTTCTAAAATTGGAACAGGAAGTATTGAAAATAATGGTGTTTATATTGGAAAAAATAAAACCTTGATTCAAATGTTTTCTAGCTATGATGAGAATACTTTAAATAAATCCATTTCACAAATCAATAAATTTGTAGAGAATCTAGATATACCTGCACAGTTAATGATTGTCCCAACTGCAAGTGATATTGATCAAGATTTATTACCAATGTTCTCATTTAATATAAACCAAGAAAATATCTTAGCGGTAATTGAATCACAAGTAAAAGGTGATTGGATTAATGTTTCTGATGCCTTGGCTAATCAAAAAGATGTATACTTCAAGACGGACCATCACTGGAATTCACATGGTGCATATCTCGCTTACAAAGCCTACTGTCTTCAAAATAAATTAAATGAAGAACAGTTTGATTTTGAAAAAGTAACAGATGATTTTAAAGGAACTTTGTTGTCAAAAGCGGGAGTATTTTGGTATCCAGGTGATGCAATGTACAAGATGATTCCACAAAAATCAATCAAATCAGAGGTAATATTTGAAGACGGAACATCCATGGATAGTCTATTTGATTCACAAAAACTTGTAGAAAAGGATAAATATGCGTATTATTTAGGTGGTAATCATTCACTTGTTACAATTAAAAATGAAGGTGTAGTAAACGATCAAGGAAAGATATTGGTTGTAAAAGACTCGTATGCTCATATTTTTATACCTTATCTTGCCTCACATTATTCAGAAATCATCATGATTGATTTACGATATTATCGTTTACCACTTACGGAGTTAATTGCGTCTGAGGATATTAATCAAGTTTTATTTCTTTATAATTTAGAAAATTTTGTGACTGAAAAGAATTTTGCCTTCTTACGATAGGAGTAAAGTATGTTAAAACAAAAAATGAGAATTATTAAAATTGGAATCAATGGAGAGGGTATTGGCTATGTCAATAAAATACCTGTTTTTGTAGAAGGTGCACTCGTTGATGAATTAGTTGAAATTGAAATTTTAGAAAATTTTGGAAGCTACATGAAAGCAAAAACAGTGCGAGTAATAGAAAAGAGTCCATTTAGAGTAAAACCTCGTTGTTCACTAAGTGAAAAATGTGGGGGATGCTCAATGATGATTTGCGATTACAAAAAACAACTTGAGTATAAAAAAGAGTTATTACGAGAAACATTAAAGAAATATGCAAATATTGATGGAAGTATAATTGAAGATGTTGTACCAAATCCAACACCATTTAATTATCGTAATCAATGTAAGCTACCTGTTAAGTGGTTAAAAGGTACTTTATACAGTGGTATGTATGAAGCCAATTCTAGTCGTTTAGTCTATATGGATGATTGTCAAGTTCATGAAAAAGGATTAGATAAA
Source organism: Anaerorhabdus sp. (assembly GCF_036657415.1). Taxonomy (NCBI): domain Bacteria; kingdom Bacillati; phylum Bacillota; class Erysipelotrichia; order Erysipelotrichales; family Erysipelotrichaceae; genus Anaerorhabdus; species Anaerorhabdus sp. Next base: position 12,548 of record NZ_JAVXGL010000009.1, read on the forward strand.
ACTCGAATGGCAATCATGAAAGTATTGAATAAATATGGTTTTAGAGACTACAATGATCAAATTGAACGCGGTATACGTACAATTGTATTAAGAGGTTTCGATGGGAAATACCAATGTACACTTGTAACTGGTAAAATGAAAATCGAAGAAGAAGTAATAGAAGAAATCATGAATATCGAAGGTGTTAAATCACTTTATCAAAGTGTAAATATCAGTAAAAAGAATATTGAAACTTTTGGTAAAGAGTTTATTCATCTAGGTGGTACTAAAACTCTTGAGTTAAAGATTGATGGAATTGTTTTAAGACTATCACCAGCATCTTTTTTCCAACTAAATCTAGAACAAGCTAAAAATTTATATAAAACAGCAATCTCATTATTAGAGCCTTGTGGAACACTTGTAGAAGCATATAGTGGTATAGGTGCTATCTCTTTACTTGCGAAAGATAAAGCTGAAAATGTTATTGGTATTGAATTTGTAAGAGATGCAGTGAAGAATGCGAATAATAATGCCCGTCTAAACCATTGTGAAGATAAAGTTAAATTTGTTAGTGGCGATGCTGGCGAAGAAATGAAGTATATTGCGAAAAAGGGTGATATTGATGCATTAATTGTCGATCCACCAAGAGCTGGACTTGATGAAGCAATGATTGAAAATATTCTTCGTGCAAGACCAAAACAGGTTATTTACATTTCATGTAATCCAGCTACACTAGGAAGAAATCTAAATGATTTATTAGACCGATATGACATAAAAAGAATTATTCCGTTTGATATGTTTTCACAAACACCACATATTGAAACACTATGTATTTTAAGAAGAAAAGCTCATTAATTTGAGTTTTTTTATTATACTGAATAAAGTTATTAGGTAATAGATATAATTGTTAAATAAAAAGTACTTTAATTGTTTTTTTACTGTACTTGGTATATGACTAAAGTAGGTAATAAATATCGAAAGTGAGATTAAATTATGCCAAATAAATTAAATGCGAAACAAAAAGAAGAATTACTAATTATTTTAGAAGAACGATTCAATAAAAATATGAAATTGCATAAAGGGATAAAGTGGGATGATGTTTTAAAAAGAATAACACCTGAAAAGTTAGCTTCTCTTTCAATGATGGAAGCGACAGGTGGAGAACCAGATGTCGTAGACATGGACAAGAAGACAGGCGAAATTATCTTTTTTGATTGTGCAAAAGAAACACCAAGTGAAAGAAGAAATCTTTGTTATGATAGGAAAGCTTTAGAAGCAAGAAAAAAATTTCCACCAGAAAATAGTGCTATGGACCTTGCTAAAGAAATGGGAATTGAGTTGTTGAATGAAGATCAATATCGTTATTTACAAAAATTATCAGAATTTGATTTGAAGACTTCAAGTTGGATTCTAACTCCTGAAAAAGTACGTAAATTAGGTGGTGCATTTTTCTGTGATCGACGTTATGATACAGTGTTCACCTATCATAATGGTGCTGATTCTTATTATAGTGGTCGTGGCTTTAGAGGATATATCAAAGTATAGTATCATTTTCATATCAAAGGAAAGCAGTAATTGAATCTTAAAGATTCAGTTATTGTTTTTTTGATATAATACGGTAAAAGGAGAAAGTATGATAAGACAATTAAGACAAAATGACATTCCCTCTGTTTTAAAACTAATGGATTTGGTGAAAGATGATTTTGCGGGATACAAAGAAGTTGAATTTCTAGAATCACTGATGCAAGCAATCGCTCACAATGAAGCAATCATTGATAAAAGAGGTGAAGATTGTGCAGGCTTAATTAGTTTTTCAAAATTAGAAAACGAACTTACTTTCTTAGCTGTTCATCCAAATTATCGAAAACAAGGACTTTCTAAAAAATTAATCAATGAATGTTTAGCACAGTTTGAAAAAGGTGAAGAAATTCATGTGATTACTTTTCGAGAAGGTGATACAAAAGGTATTGCGGCTAGAAAGTGCTATTTCTCTTGTGGGTTTGAAGAAGCAGAAACCTTAACTGTTTTTGGATATCCTTGTCAAAAAATGACAAAGAAAGTTGCATAGAATATGATTTATATAATTGAAATGGTCGGATGTGTTTCAGCGATGCTGTTTTGGCAATATGGATTTGCAGAAAAAAATAATCAACAAAAAACAAGGAAACAAAAACTAATTGGATTACTAGGTGCAAGTAGTAGTTTTCTCTTAATGATCATTGGATTTGTACTTCTAACGTAACGCTACTTCATGCAAGATGCATAAAATATTATGTGTCTTGCATTTTTATTTATGGAGAAAGGGTTATAATCTAATTGTCTAAAAGATGAGACATATCTCACTTGTTGAGGAGGAAATGAAAATGGGAATAGTTATTGAAACTAAAAAACTGACAAAAAATTATGGGAAATCTAGAGGGATTGTGGATGTTGATTTAATTGTAAATGAGGGTGAAATCTTTGGATTTATTGGACCTAATGGAGCTGGTAAATCAACGACAATTCGTACTTTATTATCATTAATTACTAAGACGAGTGGTGAAGCAACAATTTTTGGAAAAGACTGTCATGAATATCGTGTAGAACTACTTAAAGATATTGGATATTTACCAAGTGAAGTTTTCTACTATGACAATATGAAAGCAATTGACTTACTTAAATACTCTGCAAGTTTTTATAACAAAGACTGTACGCAACGTATAAAAGAACTAGCTGAAAAACTAGAATTAGATCTCAATAAGAAAATTGAAGACATGAGTTTAGGAAACAAGAAAAAAGTTGGAATTATTCAAGGATTATTGCATTCTCCTAAGTTGATCATTCTTGATGAACCAACATCTGGACTAGATCCTCTAATTCAAAAAAAATTCTTTGATATCATTAAAGAAGAAAATTCTAAAGGTGCAACAGTACTATTCTCATCACATATCTTAAGTGAAGTACAAAAAATTTGTGATCGTGTAGCGATTATCAAAGAAGGTAAAATTATAAGCACCCAAAAGATAAGTGACTTACAGGAAAATTCATACAAGAAGGTAAGTTTTACAAGTAGAAATAAACTTGAGCAATTACATCTTGAAGGCATTAGTCAAATGGAAATGATTGATAATAATGTTGCATTTCTTTATAAAGGTGATTGTAATAAGCTGATTCAAGAATTATGTAAATACAATTTAACAAATGTAGAAATTAGTGAACCATCACTAGAAGAGATTTTTCTTCATTATTATATTTAGGTGGCTATATGAATATAATAAAATTTGAAATTAAAAGACAGTGGATAACATTATGTTTGTGGACAATATTGTTCATTGCAGTTATGTTAGCGTTATTTATTGGTGTATATCCATTATTTCGTGATAGTTTGAAAGACATCATGAATGTAATTAGTAGTATGCCCCAAGAATTTTTAAAAGCTTTCTCTGTTAACTTAAATACGATGGCAGATTTTAGTGGTTTCTATGAATTCTCTTATGCTTATTTATCACTTATGGGAGCAATCATGTCAGCCTCTTTTGGATTAGCAATTTTTGGAAGAGAGAAAAAAGTAAAATGCACAGACTTTCTCTTCACTAAACCATGTTCAAGACAAAATATCTTTGTAAATAAATATGTTACAGGATTAATACTAATTGTTGTATTCAATATATTTTACGCAGCTATCAGTTGTTTCTATGGAATGAAGTATGGTAATTTATTTGGCACAATGATATTAGCATCAAGTATGATGTTTCTAACACAACTCTTTTTCTATCATGCAGCTATCTTAGTTGCGATTTATTTAAAGAAAATCAGATCAGTGTCAAATACTGCGACGTTAATAGGATTTGCTGGTTTCATTATTGTAGCTTTGAATAATATACTAGAAATTGATGGTCTTCAATATTTATCACCATTAAAATATTTTGATCCGATTCGCTTTTTTGGCGGAGTAGTAACAGATTGGTCTGTCATGATAGTCGGTTGTGTTTTATTGGTGCTATTCATAGTGATGGCATTCATACTCTATATTAAACAAGATGTGAAAGCAGTATAGGTGGAAAAAGATGAATATTATTAAAAGAGAATTACGACTAGGTTTAAAATCTTTTATATTTTGGACAATAGGAATATTTATTCTCATTGTTATTGGATTAATAAAATTTACAGGTGTAGCTGGAAGTGGTGTTTCAATGACTGTTATCATTGATCAAATTCCCCGTGTAGTTCAAGCGTTAATTGGAATTGTTGGAATTAACATTGAAACGATTGGAGGGTACTATGCTGTCTTATTTTACTTTGTATCATTATGTGCAAGTATCTATGGTATTACACTTGCATCCAATGCAGTAAATCGCGAAACAATTGATAAAACGTATGAGTTTATATTTACAAAACCAAGAAGTAGATCATATATTCTTACGATGAAATTATTATCAGGATTTATCTATTTGACTTTATTCATGGTGTTGAATATTATATTTTCAATTATTGGTATTCAAATGTTGGATGTAGGCAAATCGATGATTAATGAGATTCTCTTATTTAGTGTGACTACATATTTGGTGAGTTTAACTTTTTATAGCATTACAGCATTATTATCAACACTTACTAAACAAGCAGATAAAGGTGCACTGTATGCAAATATCCTTTTCATGATTACATTTATCATTGGTATTATCGTGGATATGTTAGAAAAACCAGGTTTCTTAAGAATGTTAGCACCACTTAAATACTTTCTACCATCAGAGATTCTTAATGGAAGTTATAGTGTTATCTATGTTGTGCTTTGTATCGTGATTATTATAGTATCCTTAGTTGGTACGTATAATTTATTCAATAAGAAAGATATGAGTGCAGTAAATTAATACAATTTTAATGGAATATTCGTTATTCTTAATAAGTAAAAGAAAGGGGTTATGCTGAAAATGCATAGTGATTTGTATGATTAAAGTAAATGATTTAACACTTCAATATCATAGTGGAAAAGGTGTATTTGACTTAAATTTTGAAGTGAAAGAGGGGGAAGTTATTGGCTACCTTGGCCCCAATGGTGCAGGTAAGACGACAACAATTCGTGCTCTTATGGGATTTATTAAACCAGATAAAGGAAATACCACAATTAACGGTTTAGATTCATTTTCTGATGCACCTAAAATTATGAAGAGTCTAGGATATTTACCTGGAGAAATCTCATTTATTGATGGCATGACAGGTGAAGAATATCTCAAATATATGGCAGATGTTAGAGGGTTAAAAGATTTAACAAGACAAAAAGAACTTATTGAAATGTTTGAATTTTCGCCTAAAGGAAATATTAAAAAGTATTCAAAAGGAATGAAACAAAAACTTGGAATTGTGGCAGCATTTATGCATGATCCGGATGTATTGATTTTAGATGAACCAACAAGTGGATTAGATCCATTGATGCAAAATCGTTTCGTTGAATTAATTCTTGAAGAAAAGAAAAAAGGAAAAACCATTCTTATGTCGAGTCATATGTTTGAAGAAGTTGAACGAACTTGTGACAATGTGTTGATTATTAAGGATGGACGTATTGTTGCACATTCAGACATTGAAACACTAAAGAATACGCAAAGAAAAGGATTCGAAATAAAAACTCCAGATATTGATAAAGCGGTGCAAGTTTTAAGAGAAGCAGGATTTAATGCAATAGCTAATAATGGTGTACTTGAAGTATATGTAACTGGTGATAGTGTAGATAAATTTATTAAAACGTGTTCGTTGTTTATGGTAACTTCATTAGATATCAAAGCACAAACGTTAGAAGATGTCTTTATGCATTTCTATTCTAAGGAGGCAAAATAAAATGAGTTTACCATTATTTAAAACAACTTTTAAAAAGAACTGGGTCTTGGGATTAATCTTTACATTGGTACTTATGATGTATT
>NZ_JAVXGL010000009.1:18427-28614 GCF_036657415.1 Anaerorhabdus sp.
TTCAGGTGTGATGATTTCAATGTTTGATCCTGCTAGTATTGATAATTTAATGAAAATGTTTGAATTATTTCCACCAGAAATAATGAGTATGTTGGGCTTTGCAGAAGCATTTACGGATATGACTGGATATCTTGCAAGTTGGTTATATGGGTTATTAATGATTGGTTTTCCAATGGTTTACAGTATTATGTTGGGAAATAAATTAATTGCGAAAACAGTAGATAATGGTTCAATTGCATGTCTATTATCAACACCAGATTCGCGTGTTAAAATTGCATTAACAAAAGCAATCTATGCGATTATATCAATGATAGTTATTCTAGGGATTGTATTTATCTTTAATATCACTTTGAGTAATGCAATGTTTCCAGGTAGTTTAGATATAGAAGCATTCACAAACTTAAATATTACAGTGTTACTTGTAAATATAACTGTTATGGCAATTACATTCTTCTGTTCATGTTTATTTTCAGATACAAAATATTCAATTGGTTTTGGTGCTGGAATTCCACTAGCCTTCTTATTGATTAAAATGCTTAGTGGCGTTTCAGATAAATTGGATTTTCTTACAAAGATATCAATTTTTGGATGGTATGACCCAATGAAGATTGCGAGTGGAGAAATTGCAATGACAGCAAACATTGCTTACATTGTAATAGCTATCGTTTTGTTTGTTGCAGGAATCATGATTTTCAAACGTAAACGTTTAGCTGTTTAAAAAACTTGCGTCAGATTGAAATGAGCTTTATCATAATAGTATGAAATATGAGATAAAGTTCAACCAAATAAATATTAATGAATGTAAAGCGGTTGAAGGAAAGACAGTTGTTGAATTCCTTCAACTTTTTAAAGTATCTAAGAAGAATATTCATACGTTGTTTGAGGACAAACGTGTGAAATTAAATCATGAGATTGCTTCAAGAGAAAGTATCATAAAAAAAGAAGATTCAATCACGATACAATTACCCAAAGAAGAAATTGATTATGCTTGTGATAATCAGTCAGCACAAATTGTTTATGAAGATGATTTTGTTTTAATTGCACATAAAGATGCAGGAATAATTGTGCATGATGAAAAAAGTAAATTAGGAACACTAGCAAATCAAGTCGCAACATATTATGCACAAACCAACCAAAATCTTCCAGTACGTTATATTCATCGATTAGATGAAGAAACTGAAGGTCTAGTGTTCTTTTCAAAGATATCTTTGTTTCAACCTTGGTTTGATGAGGAGTTAAAGGAAAAGAAAGTTAAACGCTTCTACTATGCAATTGTAGAAGGTGAAATGAAAATAGGAAAGAAACAAACTATTTGTAAACCAATTGGAAGAAATCGCCATGATGCAAAAAAAATGATAATCGCTTCTTCAGGTAAAGAAGCAATTACCAAGATACAGTGTATAAATTCTAAGAATGGATTATCATTGATTCAATGTGAACTCGAAACAGGTAGAACACATCAAATTAGAGTTCATCTTTCTTCGATCGGATATCCCATTGTAAATGATGAATACTATGGAACAAAAACAGACAAGTGGAAAGGCATGGGACTTTATGCTTATAAACTTGAATGGCATGAGATTTTTACACATGAAAAAAGAGTCATTACTGACCCTTATCTAAAAGAACTAGATTATTTTAAATAACATTGAAATGTCTAATTGCGAAATCAACACCATCTTCATCAACAGAGGTTGTGACAAAGTCAGCCTCTTTTTTAACGATGTCACGGGCATTTCCCATTGCGACACCAATTTGTGCTTGGCGTAACATTTCAATATCATTTTCTGCATCGCCGAAAGACATTACGTTATCCCAAGTTAGATTATTCATTTTTAATACGGAAGCAATTGTAGTTGCTTTACTAAATGTAGGTGGGTAAGCATCATATCCTTTAGAATAAGACCATGCGAATACTAAACTTGGTATTTTTTCTTTAAATGTTTCGATAATTGTTTCATCACCAATTAGAAATGCACCTAGTGGCAATCCATTTGTTTTGTGGAAAGGAATATCTGTTGGATTTGCAAAGACAGCATTACCATAGTCTTTATCACCAACATATCCTTTATAGAATTTGTCATAATTAGAATAAATAACAACGCCTTCTTTGAATTTGAATCCTAATCCAATGTTGTACTCTTCACAAAGTTTGTAAAGAATATCAACATCCTCCTCTTTCATAGGATAACTTTCAAGAACAGTGCCATGTTTATCAACTAAACAAGCGCCATTGATTGTCACAAAGTAATCAGGATTAACATCTTCAAACAAGCTTTTATGAATAAATGAATAATGTCTTCCAGTAGCTATTAGGATCTGAATTCCTTTTGCTTTAGCTTCATCAAATGTTTCTTTTAATTTAGCACTAATACTTTCACGAGAATATGGAATTAATGTACCATCAATATCGCATACTAACATTTTAATAGTCATAGTTTATCTCCTTATTGTTTCTTATTATAACTTATTCTTTAATAAAGGTGAAATAACGGGATAGATTTTGACGCGAAAGTAGAACATTAATTAGAATAGATATAAATACACCAACTCCAGTATCAATCATACGATTGATTGCATAGCTTATATACTCATCATGAGGTGTATTTAACATAACGATATAAAACACTACCGCACCACCTTGAATCGCTCCAGGATAGCCTAGAAATTGACTCAGTATGATAAGACAAGTAATACCAATTAATAAAAATACGATTTGCATCAGTTTACCAGTAGTTTGTTGTTGAAGGTAAAAAAATACCATACCTAAGCAACCACCAATTATCGTTCCGATGAAACGATTGCTACCACTTTTCCAAGGAGTTTCAGTTGATGTTTCCATACCGAACACTGCACCGATACAAGCAAATGTTGAGTTCCTATCGATTAGTATATAAATAATTGCGCATAGTGTAGTACTGATAGCAGTTTTAATGCTTCTTAAACCTAATTTTGGAAATTTTTTCTTTGGTTTGGTCGTATTGTCGGTAGATGATTTTAGTGCTGACATACTATTTTCCCCTTATCACATATGTTCCATATTACAAAGTGTAGTAAGAAAATTCAAGATTTTTGTGAAATCTTTTAAATTAAAGCGTATTGTGATAAACTTACTTCGTTACCTTTGCGCCCATAGCTCAATTGGATAGAGTTTTTGATTCCGATTCAAAAGGTTGCAGGTTCAAGTCCTGTTGGGCGCGCCAAAGTGAATAAGGTATGAAGTATCGAACAGTTTTTCTAGACTGTCCAATAGTTCATACCTTTTGTTTAGAAGAAAAGCCTTTAAAATAAAGGGTTGTGAATAATGTGAATTTTTAAAAATTGGGTATAGATAAATGAAAAAACTAAATTTGTAGAGGAAATCGTCAAATTAACGGTATTAGAACCTCTTATCTAATAAGTCTATTCACGATTGATTCTTTTATAATACAACTCTTCATATTTATTAGGAACTTTATTATGGATAGTTCTATGGGGTCTTTTTGAATTGTAAAATTCAATGTAATCATCGATGCTTTTGTGAAATTGTAGCTCAGATTTGTATTTAGTTCGATAAATTTCTTCACGCTTCAATAAAGCAAAAAAAGATTCCGCAACAGCATTGTCACAAGGTCGACCAGCACGCGAAAAAGATTGGACAATCTTGTTCATCTTCAATAACGTCCGAAATGCTTTAGAAGTATACTGGCAACCTTGATCACTATGGAAGGTCAAGTTTTGTGGATTACCTCTATTACTAAATGCTTGTTTAAAAGTGGAAGTAACTAAATAGGTACTACTTTTAGATGATACTTTATATGAAATAACTTTACGTGAGAACAAATCGAGGATGACGCATACATAAATATAGAGATTATTTACTTTAAAACAAGTTATATCACTTACCCAAACACAATTTGGTTTAGAAACGTTAAATCGTCTTTGTAATACATTCTTCTTTTTATCCAAACTAAGAAGTTTTTTGTAATCTGACTTGGAAGTGGTAACTATGCTTTGAATACCCATTTCTCGCATGAGCTCAGAGACGTACTGATAAGATGTTCGAATGCTTTGTTCATTTAATACAGTTAATATCTTGTTTGCACCAAAGCGTTGTTTACTTTCATCAAAAATTAATTGAATACGCTCTTTCATCTCTATTCTTCGTTTATCATATAAAGTAACATCTTTGCGACGGAAGATATGATTATAAAAGGTTCCTCTTGATACACAAAGATCATCACATAAAACACGAACGTCATATTGACCATACAGTTTAGATAAAGCTTTTAGCTTACCTTGTAATGGAGAACTTACAGTACAGTCCACTTTTTGAAGGATTTCAACGATTTTCTCCAATCTATGAATCTTTCGATTTAAACTTGTAAATGCTTTGTAACTAACTTCATACTCAGTAGTTTTAGATTGAACTAGATATGGTTTAATCCAGGTGTAGAATGTACTACGCGGTACATTGGATAATATGCAAATCTCCCTTACTGATTCACCTGCTTGATACCTTGCTACTAATGATTCTTTTTCTTCAATACTGAATTTCATATATTCTCCCTCCTTTAAGGACTTAATGAATTGTATGGGAATAGTTTGATCAAGAGAATTGGAAAACTTAATAATTTTATTTAGTCGGTGAATAATAAATGGTAATTCAAAAAAAATGTAACAAAAAATGAAATGTTTTAAGTTGCGATTATATAGATGATAGTAGTTTTGATATAATTATATGTACCAAAACTTCATTTTTTAAAATAGTGGAACAAAACGATTGATTATAACCTATTAATATCGTATTATTGTAGTGTGCCAAAATTATTATAGAGAGGTGAAATAATGACTAGTGAAGAATTAATACCAAGGCTAATTAGAGCCTGTTTAGACAATGATCGTAGGCTAGTTGAAGAAATATCTACTATGCTCATCAAATTCTATAAGAAAAAGCAACCTGATATAGCTCGCGAGATTTCTCAATCACTGACTTATACTAGAAATGGGGCATCTGCGATAAGAGCGATGGATGTTCAGCCACTACCTATCGACAAAGAATCTCGGTTTAGTTTGTGTAAAGCTGAAGAGCCACTAGAGATTGATGAACCTATTTTAGCGAGTGAAACAATAAGAGAACTTCAGTACTTTATATCTGAAAGAAATCAAATAGAGAAATTAATTTTGGAAGATATAACACCGCCAAATAGTCTATTGTTTGTAGGTGAACCTGGGGTTGGTAAAACCTATTCAGCTAGATGGCTTTCATACAAATTGAATTTACCGTTAATAACAATGGATTTAGCGACGTCAATTTCAAGTTATCTTGGTCGGTCAGGGCAAAATATTAAAAATATATTTGACTATGCTCGTTCATTTCCAGCTATTTTGCTACTTGATGAAATTGATTCAATTGCTAAACGAAGAGATGATTTATCTGATTTAGGTGAACTTAAGAGATTGGTAAATGTATTATTAAAAGAGTTAGAAACATGGCCTAGTCAGAGTATTGTAATAGCAGCAACAAATCATCCTGACTTATTGGATAAAGCAATTTGGAGACGATTTGATCGCACTATCAATTTCAAACTTCCAGATAAAGAAGAACGACAACTTTTACTGGAAAGAAATTTAGGAAAATATTTCAATCTTTTATCTTCTAATGCGATTTCGTTTGCTTTGAAACAAACAGCTCTAGTTAATGCAGCAGATTTATGTAAAATTTGTATGCATGTAAAAAGAAAAATTGTTCTAGATGGGGATAATATTGATCTGATAGTTTTTAAAGAATTTTGCTTGGGGAATTTTGAAGATAAATCAAGTAAGATTGAACTTTGTAATTTGCTTAGAGAGGTAAAACCATCTTTGAGTATTCGTGACATTTCACAGATAACAAATATACCAGTAACATCAGTTAGTCGGTATTTGCAAAATGGAGGTGAATTGAATGAGTAATAAGCACCCAATATTAGGACGCGGTGAATTATATGTAAATGATATAGATAAACGATATTATGGTGGACCTCTAAACCTCCCCCACACATATTATGAAAATAAAATATCGCTGATTAAAGACATCTCTATAATTCAAGATGAAGTTCAGGTAAAAAGCGAAATATTTCTACCTGAAAAAGTCATCTGTATTCGTATGGAACACAAGTGCGAAGCAAAATCATATACTCCAGAAATGCTATTATCTATAGAAGGTATCACATCTATAGGTGGGCGTAAGTACACAATTTCTAAAGCAGAAGAAAATTCAATAAATTCAAAACTTTATTTTGCAAAAGTTAGTGATAAAGGATTAGAAAATCTGAAAAATACTCTAGAATCTGGAGAAAAAGATAGTATAGGTACTTGGCGAAATCAAATATCTATGATTCGAACAATTGATTTGTTGGAATCTACTGAGAAAATTACTGGGTTTTCAAGCTCGTGGGAAAGTGGACTAGTAGAAATTGTTCTACATCCGCTTGAATGGGGTAATGGTTTCGAGTTGCAACAGTTTATAACGCTTCTTAATTTAAGTGAAGACAAATACAAGATTACTTACTATGAAAACGGCCCTCTCTTCTGTGCTGCTGAATGTACACAGGAAGTTCTTGAGCGACTAACTAAATTTAATCCGCTGAGAACAATACATCCATTGGGAGAATTAAGTATTCCCGATATGCGAGGAAGAAAAATCTTTGATGCACCGATTCCACCTGAATATAAGGGTAAAGCGCAAGTAAAGATAGGTGTTTTTGATGGAGGTGTTAATTCAACATTACCCCATTTGAAAGACTTTGTATCTTCCTATGAATTAACTTCTGTTCCAGAGCATCCTGCATTAATAGCACATGGAACAGCTGTTTGTGGAGCAGTTTTATACGGATTACTTAATTACAAGGGATCACAAGAACAATTGGAGACTCCGATTGTATCTATTGATTCATATAGAATCATTCCGCAAAAGGATACTGGGAATTTTTTAGAGGATAGTGGACTTTATCCTGCCATTGATAGAATAGAAGAGATCGTTAAAAATAATACTGAAACAGTATTGTATAATTTATCTTTTGGTCCCCGTGGAGCAATAGTTGATGATGATATTAGCCGGTTTACTTATGCTCTCGACAAGTTATCTATGTTGAATCATCATCCGCTGTTTTGTGTTGCGGTAGGAAATGATGGAGATTTGCCTTATCCTCTTAATAGAGTGCAAGCACCAGCTGATTTAGTAAATGGATTAGGAATAGGTGCATATACTTTTACTAAAAAAGGTGAGAAGACTAGAGCAACCTACAGTTGTGTAGGTCCAGGACGTGAAGGATGTAAAGTAAAACCGGATTTTTTAGAGTTTGGAGGTACACCTGAAAATCCATCTGTGTTAATAAGTACAACGCCAAATAAAGTTACAACGGAATGTGGGACAAGTTTTTCATCTCCTATAGTTGTAGGAAAACTGGGGAAAATTATGGCTTTATCTTCTGAAATTTCTGCTCATATGGCTAAAACCTTATTAATTCACACTGCTTCTGATTCAGGCAAATTAGGAATAGAAGAAATAGGTTTTGGATTTTGTGCGGAAGATGTCTCAGATGTTTTGAATTGTGAAGATAATAAGGTAATAGTACTTTATGAAGGCAGTATAGCTCCAAGACAAAACATAAAGCTTCCAATACTTTTACCAAACATTAATGGTCTTAATTGTAATGCAAACATTACTTGGACTCTTACAACTTTATCGGAGTTGAATCCAAACGACGTAGACTCTTATACTTGTAATTGTATTGAAGACTACTTTTATCCAAATGACAAACGCTATAATTACAATCCGCCCGATTCGCTTGGCAAAAAACAAAAGTCTGCCCTTATAGGTACAGATGAAGAGAAAAAATTACTCGCTTTAGGGTTTAAACGTTCTGAATTACCTATCTCCAAACCTCCTAAGAAGTTTTTGAGTGAGGATGAATTACGGTCAAAACACTTAAAGTGGGATACAGTTGCAAAGAAAACAATTCCTATACGGACTTCATCTTTGAATAATCCATTCTTCATATTACATGGAATGAATAGAGATATTGCAGGTGCCAATCCTATGAAATATTTTGTTGTAATAACCATAGAAATTCCTAAATATACGGGTGTTCTATATGATGATATTCTGCAGCAGTATCGCAATTTGTCTCCTATCAATATAAAAACTCAAAATAAACTATTTGTTGAAATGTAAACTAATTCCAAAACATCAAGTTATAAATTTGTATAGATATAAGTATTTTAGCATGCGAGAACTTTTTAGTAAAAAATGCAACACCAAGAGATTAGTCTAAATGTAGGAGTTCATTTCCCATTAGGTGCTCCATGCTAACTGAACAAACCTGTGTCAAACACAGGTTTTTATGTACTTTTCTATAAAAAATTCAGGAAATTATACTTCTTTTACTAATAAATAAGTAGGAGGAAGTATAAATGAAAGAAAATGGATCTATAATTTTCGAAGATGGAGTAATATCTGTAGAAGTTACTCTGGAACAGGGTACAGTTTGGCTGACTCAGGTACAAATGTCAAAGTTATTTGATCGAGATATTTCTGTTATATCAAGACACATTAAAAATGCAATAAATGAAAATGAAATTTCAGAGAAAAGCAATTTGCAAAATATGCAAATTGCAAATTCTGACAAACCAGTTGTTTTCTATGACTTAGATGTAGTTATCTCAGTTGGGTATAGAGTCAAATCTTTGAAAGGAACTATATTTCGAAGATGGGCAACTAAAATTCTTAAGGAATATACATTGAAAGGTGTAGTTTATAATGAAAAACGACTAAAACAACTAGAACGCATGCAAGAAATCCAAGTGGATATGATGGAAGGTGTGAAAGGATTTGATGCCTCAGAAGTATTAAGTGTACTTAATCTCTATTCACAAGGATTACAATTATTAGATGATTATGATCATCGAATGCTTCTGGAAAAAAAGAATCAAGAAACAGAATGTATTTATCAATTATCCTATGAAGAATGCATAGAAGTGATTGAACAATCACCCTTTGATGCTCGAGGAGACTTATTTGGAAAAGAAAGAGATGAATCATTTCAATCAAGTATAAATCAAATCTATCAAAGTTATGAGGGTGTTGAACTTTATCCTACTTTAGAAGATAAGGCAGTTAATTTACTCTACTTCATTACAAAAAACCATAGTTTTTATGATGGAAACAAGATAATTGCAGCTACTATCTTTATTTACTTCTTAATGAAGAATAGGCAACTTATTGTAAATAATAAACAAAGGATTAGTAATACTACACTGGCAACATTGACAGTGCTAATTGCATCATCAAAACCAGAGGAAAGGGAAAATATATTAGCTTTTTCAAAGGAACTCATACAGTTAACAAGGGATTAGTCTAAATGTAGGAGTTTATTCGCCGTCGGGTGCGCCAAATCAGTAGAACGCGATAGATATCATATCGTTTAAGCCTTTAAATAAAGGCTTTTTTAATACATTTGGAGGTATTTCGAAAAGAGTTACCCCATAGATATCATATAGAAAGTGAAGGAACTAAATATCAATTATATGTGTTAATACTGTTAATTTTCTTTTGAGTTTAATGCATCCATGTACCCAGCTGTGATGATTCCAGCTGGTAGTGCAATAATTGCTATACCGAATATAGAAGAAATCATGGTAATTAATCTTCCAAACTCAGAAACAGGATAAATATCGCCATAACCCACTGTTGTTAATGATACTGTTGCCCAATATACTGCATCGTAAAATGTGTTAAAAGAATCTGGCTCTATATTGAAAATCAATAGTGCCATGATAAATATATGAGATGGCTAAAACTAAGACAGCAATTAATGCATCTTGCGATTTCCTTAACACACTTTGAATAATCATGAAGCTCTTTGAATATCGTAGCGTCTTGAAAACTCTAAAAACTTTAAAAGCGCGTATCATTCTAAAAATTCGTAATAATTTTAAACTACTATTTATATGTGTTAATGATGGAAGAATTGATAGTAAATCAATTAGTGCATATCCACTAAATGGGTACTTAATAAAAGAAGTATATGATTTATTTCTAAATTTGAAATCAGCAGTGATAAATCTAAGAATATAGTCGATGATGAAAATAATGACTGAAATAGAGTTTATTGTGTCATACAGCATAGTTTCGTGCTTAAAAGCAAGCGGTATAAGACTTACAA
>NZ_JAVXGL010000009.1:28624-42661 GCF_036657415.1 Anaerorhabdus sp.
AATAACGGTTAGCATAAAATAATCATATAGTTTACTTAGAAAATCATTTCCATTTGATAATTCAATTATCTCATATAATCTTTTTTTCATCTAATTCCCCTTTTTCACCATAATATTTAGTAATTTCAATTATACAATAAAAAGACTTATGATTTGAATATATCAATGATTTTAATAAGAAATACAAAAGAATTGTTGAAGAGAGGATGGCGAATCTGTATCATTCTAATTCAACCTTACATAAAGGACTTGATCCTGTAACAGCAATCATGAATGAGTTAATAAAAGCAAAGATGGAATACGAAACTTTATTGGATCAATGTGCAATAGATAAAAGTGATATTGCCTATTTGGATTTGCTGATTAAGGAGTTGGAAAGTTTGGATAATAAGGTCATTAAATATTTAAATAATATAGTAAATAAAATGATACAAAGTATTGAAGTAAGAAGTGAGACAGAGATAAAAGTTGTATTTATAAATGGGTATATTCATTCAGATAAGTAATTATTCGAACTAATTAAATTCATTAGAGCAGAAAATAAATATTTGATATAATATGGATAGATTATGGAGATTTATTTATGAAAAATGCTAACTTCTATCTATTGGGTATTGCAGTAAGTTATTTAGTAATGGGCATTAACCAGCTTACTAGTAATAATTTGTTTACTGGTAAGATTTATCTAGTTGTATCGTTTGTAACTATTGCAATTGCAATTGTAGAATTAGCAAAGATAGTATACACCTATCTTCAAGAAGTAAATGCATTAACGGAAAAAAGTCTTGATAAAATTGAAAAAATTAATAAGAAATATTACAGTATAAATGAAAGAGTAGATAATGACATGTCTGTATTTAGTAGTTTTTTAAATACTGAAGTTAATCGATTTAAGATTGATATGCAAAAAATCAAGAAACTGAACTCAATTTTGAGAAACTCGGTATTGATAACTGAAGGAGTCTCGATAATTGCTACAATGTTTATTTTGATAACATTTCCATATAAAAATATTGTAGATTCATTACAAAATAATATACTTATTTCAGGGTTATCTTTAGTAGCTTTTTCATTAATGTTCGGTACATTGTTTTTGAATGATTATTTTGGAAAAGACTTAATTGAAAGAAAAAATAAAGGTGAAGTAAATCTTTTGAAAATTGAAAACTATTTATGTAATGAATTATATCAAAATAATTTAGGTTTTGAGAAAAAGGATTTTGATGATTAGTAAACTATGGCTATATAATATATTTTTATATGGTGTAATTTTGTTTGAAAATATTTGAAGTTTTGATCACCAAGTGCTTACTCTAAGTGTAGAGGTTCACTTCCTGTTGGGCGTTCCAAAATTATGATATATTTTGTATAGGAGGTAATTGATTTGAAAAAAATATCGCTTGATGATTTTTTAAGATTAAGAAAACTGATTTATCGCAATGCAAGGCCACTTGATTTTACAAACTGGAACTATCTTTTTGAAAATGGGAGCTGTGAGGAGTTCCTTTCAGTTCTGTCTAGTTATCAAAATGAGGATGGCGGCTTTGGATACAATATTGAATGTAATAATTGGAATCCTAATTCTTCTCCTTATACAATATGTATAGCATTAGATTACCTAGATACTGCAGATAATTTTGTTAGCAGTATAAAAGATACAATTATTATAGGTATCCTCAAATACCTTGATACTGGTGCATATTTGTTGGAAACCGGTTGGGTAGGGATGCAAGGAATTCCTAGTAATAATGATTTCGCACATTTGCCATGGTTTCATTTTAATCCAAAGAAAGCTTCAGAAGCTGATATTGGAGTAACTAAGCGCCTTTCGGATTTTATCCTCAAATATGCAGATAAAAATAGTGATATCTACCACAAGGCAGTCGTTTTGAAAGACAAGTATAGCCAATGTGAACAGGTACTTCTCCACGGTTATCCCGATTATGACCCAGTAGCATTGAATATTAAGACTTTTGACCCTGCAACATGGCCATCTTGGTTGCCGCTACCAGTATATTTTATTAGTTCGCCAAAAAGTAGTTATTATAAAGAGTGTATACGCACTGTAGACATGAATTTGGATACTATTGTTGATTCATTAGTGAATACATATGAACTTCAGTTTGCTTCTGCGGAAGAACTAGATGCATATGAACAAAGCACACCACATCCAGACGGCAAACAATGGTGTGTCGCAGAACAAACAATTGGGAATTATTATTGGGGTACTCATTTCATCGTCCAAGGTTTTAATATACTGAGAAAATTTGATAGATTGGATTTTCAACTGCCTGTTCACACAAAATGAGTACAATCTATTGTAATTGTAAAATTCTTTTTTACATCATCATTTCAAGTAAAAACACCACTCAAGAGATTGATGCTTTAAAATTCATATGATAGTTTTATCTTAAGGTATATTTTGTATACAAAGGAGAGGATAAAATGATAAACATTAAACCTATGACACTGAATGATTTGACAATATTTAAAAAGTGGATATATACCCCACATGTGGCAAAATGGTATCTAGAGCCACTTGATTGGATTACAGAAATTGAACAACAAGAGGATACGTTTTCTTGGATACACCACTATATCGTAGAGTATAACAACAAACAAATTGGTTTTTGTCAGTATTACGCTTGCATAGATAGTGATGAACTGTGGGAAGGTTATACTGCGCTTGGCGGCTCGTATAGCATAGATTATATGATTGGAGAAAGTTGCTATCTCGGTCAGGGGTTGGGCAAACAAATTATACTTGCACTAATACAAAAGATTAAGGAACATAGTGACGCAAAAAGAATTGTTGTGCAACCTGATGAGGAAAATAACGCATCTCGAGGAGTATTGCGGTCGTGTGGTTTTGATTATGATTTAGAAAAAGACATTTATGTGATGGTATTATAAGCATACTGTGTAGCACAAGTTTAAATTTCTTTACCAAAACAACCTCACATCCACAAATATAAATTCACTCATGCTAATTGAAGAATCTGTGTTAAATACACAGGTTTTTTTGTTTTTCTATAATAATTTTAGGGAAGTATGCTTCTTTTACTAATAAATAAGTTGGAGGAAGTGTAAATGGAACAAGATAGAATTGTGATTTTTGATAAATGAATACATAAAGAATATCTATAAAGAATCAGAGTTAGATGAAAATAAACCAAAAAGAAAATACGGTAATTCCTAATTTAGTGATAAGCTAATGAATTATTATAATTTGGATATGACAATGAGTTGATTGTATTGCTAACCAATTTTTAATGGGCTACTATATTATTGAGTTAAAACTTGTAATCAAGAATTTAACTAATTGGAGGAATATAAATGAAATGTCCATTTTGTAATGAAGAAATGATTATTGGAATTATTACTCAAGACAGGTATGCAATAAAGTGGGTAGCAGCGGATAAAGATAAAGGTTGGCTTAATCTCACACCTCTTGTAAAAGGTATTAAATTAACATCTATGTCCAGCGATATGAATTTTAAGGTGTTTCATTGTGATAAATGTAGAAAGTTTATTATTGATCAAGATGATTTACGGATGTAGCTGAGTTTCAATTTATAGACATAAAGAGTGAGATGAGAATTAAAACTCTAAATAAAAAATATTATAAATAGTCACTAGATAAGTTTTGATTTATTAAAGAGAATTATTTATATAATATTATTAGTTAAGATAAAAGGGGGTACTATAATGGAATTTATTTTTGAAAAACTAGGAAAAGAACATAAAAAAGAAGTAGTGAATATTCTAAATTATTATATTGAGAATACAACAGCAGCTTATCGTGCAGAGATTGTCGATGAAGAATTTTCATTCAGATTTTTAGAAGGTGTTGATGTTTATAGCAGTTATGTCATGAAGACTACCGAAAATAAAGTTATTGGTTTTTGTATTCTAGAACCCCATAAAACGATATCCACATTTTCCGAAGTAGCAGAAGTTATGTACTTTGTTCATAATGAATATACAGGTTTTGGTGTAGGAAGTTTAGCATTAAGCAAAATGGAAGAAGAAGCAAGAAAAATAGGGGTAAAAAAATTATTGGCAGATATATCAACAGAAAATACCCAAAGTATTAATTTTCATATAAAAAATGGTTTTGTTGAATATGGTAGATTATGCGATGTTGGAAACAAATTTGGAAGAAAATTTGGTATTGTATACCTTGTTAAGAATTTATAACTGAAATAAAGATAGTTTGTAATTTGATGAATTTCGATTTGTTGAACGGGTAATCAAATAAAGTGATCGCTTAAAAATTCCTTTTACTTATTAGATTAATATTATAAATGTGGCAATTTTAATAGAATAATGAATAAATATAGAAAGTAAATTATATTGACAAATAGCCCACAATATAGGCTATTTTTCTTTTTTATAGATTAAGATGAATACAACACATATACCTTGTATAATTATAGTAGTAACAAAACTTAACCGTAATTTAACTAGATTAAGCTACAGTAAAAATGGAGGAATCTCATGAAATTATTATTAATTGAAGATGAAGAAGACTTAGCGAATGCTTTAGCAAAGGGTCTTCAAAAGCAAGGCTATCTTGTTGATGTGGCGAATGATGGTGAAGAAGCATTGGATTTTTATTATGGGACTATCTATGATTTGATTATTTTAGATTTAAATCTACCAAAAATAGATGGATTAGAAATATTAGATATGATACGTAAGGAAAACAAGGAAATTAAAATTATTATTACTTCTGCAAGAGGAGCAATTGATCAAAAAAT
Organism: Anaerorhabdus sp.; assembly: GCF_036657415.1. Classification (NCBI taxonomy): domain Bacteria; kingdom Bacillati; phylum Bacillota; class Erysipelotrichia; order Erysipelotrichales; family Erysipelotrichaceae; genus Anaerorhabdus; species Anaerorhabdus sp. The sequence goes on from NZ_JAVXGL010000009.1 coordinate 33,388, forward strand.
ACTGGGATTAGATAATGGAGCGAATGATTACTTGGTGAAACCATTTGATTTCAAAGAGTTAGTCGCTAGAATACGTTCATTGTTGAGAAGGAATTTTATTCAACAGGATATGAAGATTAAAACAAAATATTTTGTGTGTGATACAGAGTACCACACAGTTTCTACTTTTGAAGGAAAAGAAATTAAACTAGCTCCTAAGGAATATCGAATTTTAGAGTACTTATTAATCAATAAAGGAAATCCAATCCCAGCAAATGAATTACTAGAAAAAATTTGGGATGATAAAGATTATATGGCAGATATAGTAAAGGTACATGTCAGTACATTAAGAAAAAAATTAAGAGATGAATTTGGTGTAGATTTTATAGAATATGTACAAAAGATAGGATATAGGTTTAAAGAAATATGAATAAAAAAATGAATTCTCTAAAAATGAAGTTAACCATTGGTGTAGGAATAACGTTTCTAGCAATGATTGTGACTTTGACGACCTTTTCAGTTATTGGTATGAATCAACTATTTGTTGTTCCAGTTCAAAGAGTCGTTCCTGCATTATTAACAGTACCAGTTAATAGTGTAACACCAGAGTTTCAAGATTTAGAAGACTCTATTCATGTGCAAGACACAATTGATGCAACTGTGATTAATACCGCAATCAATAGCGCCCAAGTTCAGTTTAATATTCTTGCATTGATATCAATGGTTCTAATTGGATGTTTAGGAACAGGATTGACCTACTTATTCATTAAAAAAACAGTCAAACCGTTGGATTACTTTTCAAAAGAAATTGCAATGATTGATGAAAAAGGAATGAATGAACCACCTCATATTGAAACATCAATAACAGAAATACAACAACTCTCAGATTCTTTTGATAAAATGTTAGAACGATTGAATCAAAGTTTTGAAAATCAAAAAAGATTTTCAACTGCAGCAGCACATGAGTTAAAAACACCACTAGCAATTATTAAAGCAAATATGGATGTACTTGAGATGGATAGTGCAGCGGATATAAAAGAATATCAAGCAACCCTTGATATCACAAAAAGACAAGTTGAAAGAATGAGAGAACTTATAGATAATCTATTTTTAGTTTCATCATCAGAATCATATGAATTCAATGATAAAGTATCAATCGTAAAATTAATTGAAAATTTAGTAAGTGATATGGAATTTAAATTGAAAGAAAAGGATATTAGGATATCAATTGATTGTGAAGATAAAGTAATCATAGGAAATGAAACCATGCTATCAAGAGCTATTGCTAATTTACTAGATAATTCAATTAAGTATTGTGCGCATAGTCAACCAATGATTAAAATATATTCAGAAAATAATCAAGGGTATCAATTAATTGTGGAAGATAATGGAATAGGAATAAGTGAAGAAGATATTCCAAATATATTTGAAGCTTTCTATCGAGCTGATAAATCAAGGTCAAGAAAGATTGCGGGCAGTGGACTAGGTTTAGCAATAACAAAAGATATTATTGAAGCACATCAAGGTAAAATAACAATTTCATCCGTATTAAATGAAGGAACAAAAATAATTATTGAATTTGATTGAAATCATACATTTGTATGATTTTTTTCTTAACCCAAATTTAACCCAACTATTTTATGATTATCAATGTTATGAAAGGAGTATGATAACGACAATGAAAAAGAAAAATAAGATACTAGTAGGTATAACTGTACTTATTTTAGGTATAGTAATGTCATGTGTATTTTTATTAACTAAAGATAAAGATAAAGATGAAATTCTTTACCGAGAATATCAAGTAACACGTGGTGACATCATTGTTGGGATAGATGGATTTGGATCACTTAAGTTAGAAGGTGATAGTCAAATGTTTGAAAACGAGTTTATCATTGAAGAAATTATGGTTTCAGTAGGTGAAGAGGTAAAAGAAAATCAACAACTAGCAAAACTATCAGTTGAAAATATTGATGAGCAAATTAAGAAGCTAACAGATGATTTAAAGAAAAGTGAAGACACCTATAATCAAGTGTTAAACAACAAAGAAATACAACAAACTAACTCACTAACATCTTGGCAAGATAAAACAAATTCAACAAAAGCTATATATGAGTCTAAGAAAAGTGAATTAGATAAAAGTATAAGTAACTTAACAACAACGATTACGGCAAAAAAACAAAGAATAACTGAACTTGAAGAATTGATAAAAAATGGTGAAGAGGCTGTTCCTATAGATCCTAATTTAGATGCATATAAAAAGGAATTAGTAGAGATTACAAAACAATTAGGCGAAACAGAAACAGAACTTAGTACGGCTATACATAACTTAGAATTACTGAACAGTAATCGGCAAACTGAAATAAATGCCGAAAATGAATCTAAAAAAAGTTACGATTATGTTCAAAATGAAAGTAATCATAATTCAGATATAGCAATTGATGCGGCAAAACGTGAAGTGGACCGTCTCTATGGTGAACTTTCAAAAGTGAATAAACTCAAGAAGGATCCTTACTTATATGCTGGAAGCCAAGGCATAGTTACTGAGATTAATTATAAAGAGAATGTCCTAGTTGATTTATCCTCACCGGGAATCGTGATAGGGGATATAAACAAAAAGGAGGTATTAGTTTCAGTTGATCAAAATGCAATAATCAAAATTGAAGAGGGTCAAAAAGTTGAAGTTCAATTCTCAGCCTACGGGGACACCATTTTTTATGGAACGGTTAAGTCTCGTGATTTAGTAGGTAAAAATAAAAACGGTACAATTCAATTTGATGTTTATGTGGAAATTGATTCACAAGATAAAGAAATATTACCAGAAATGACATGTTCTACAAAATTCATATCAAAAGAAGTGAAGGATATTATCAAATTATCTAATAAGGCAATTCAATTAATTGAAGGTATTCAATATGTTGATGTTAAACTCACAGATGGAACTATTGAGCGAAGAGAAATAAAAACAGGATTTTCAGATGGCAAAACAAGTGAAATCATTGAAGGATTGTCAGAAGGCGATGTTGTAGTCGTGGAGAGTTAACGATGAACCTACTTGAAACATGTCGTCTTGTGCTTCTCAATCTTATTGAGAATAAATTCAAGGTATTTCTAACATCGTTAGGTATTTTAGTAGGAACGATAACAATCGTACTTGTCATTGCAATCGGTAAAGGTGGCGAAGCAAAAGTTGCGGATCAATTTAAAGATTTGAGTGCAGAAACAGTGTATGTAAATTTAAACTATAAGCGACTTGAAAATAAAGAGATGTCACAAATTGAAAAATTAAACATGAATATAGTTGAACAAATCAAAGAAGAAAGTACAACAATTGAAGATTTATATTTAAGTGCAAGTAGCTATATGGAAGTGAAACTAGGAAATGAAAAAGTATATACTTCAATAACTGGAGTAAGTGATGGATTTGATAAAGTATCTAATCTAGAAATAGATGAAGGCTTACAACTAGATGAAGAAGATCAAGAATATGAGAATAATGTGGCTGTGATTGGGAAAAATATTGTAGAAAAATATTATGGTAGTTCAGAAAATGCAATCAATCAAACAATTCAAATTGGAAACAATACATATAAAATCATTGGAACTTTAAAAGGTAAAGGAGATGGCTTACAAGGATTAAATCCAGATGACACTATTTTCTTACCCTATGCAGTTGCGAATAAATTTATGGACACTAATACTATTCCTAAGATAGTTGGATTATCCGATGATTTAAAACATGTAGAACTTACGAAGAAAGAAATAATGAGTACACTTGATTACCTATTAGAAGATAGCTCAGTATACGTTATTGATGATGCTGGAAGTCGTATTGAGGCAGCATTATCATCTGCCAAGACAATGAACTTATTATTGTTGTCAGTAGGTACAATTGTATTCATTGTTGGCGGAATTGGAATAATGAATGTTTTATTCCTATCAGTGAAAGAAAGAACAAAAGAAATTGGTATTTTGAAAGCATTAGGTATTGGTAATAACGAGGTCTTGATACAGTTTGTACTTGAGTCTGCAATTATTAGTAGTCTGGGTGGTGTTGCAGGAATCGTTATTAGTAGTGTAATTATGCCCTTAATGAGATATACCGAAATCGCTGTAGTAGATTCAATCGAAGGAAAAATAATTGCGTTTTGTTTCGCAATGATTACGGGTATGCTATTTGGCATCTATCCAGCTTACAAAGCATCAATGTTAAAACCAGTTGATGCATTATCAATAGAATAGAGGAAAATATATGAAGAAAATTTTATGTTTATTAGCAATCGTATTAGTATTAACAGGCTGTAGTACAGCACCAAAAGAAGAAAAAGAGAATAGTAAGAATAATGATCAACAAGAGCAACAACTAACTACATACTTTGGTAAAGTTACCTCAGCGATGGGTAATGAAATTAATTTTGATATCGCAAAGAATCCGTATATAGATGAAGATGCACAAACGGATGTAGATCAAGGTGATGGTGAAGTTATCGCTGCAGCTGAAATGACGGCAGCTGCACCAGCTGGTGAAAATACAGATGCTATGCAAGAAAATGAAAACAAACTTGAACTTGAATACACCGGAGAAGTTAAATCACTAACACTTCCCGCTGGTGTAAAAATTATCGATTCAAAAAGTGGAGAAGAAGTTCCAATGGCAGAGATTAAAGAGGGTACAGTATTATCAATTACATTTGATGAAGCATCACAAAGTATCATCGAAATACTTATTCTTGAAAAATGATGATTCATATACACAATTTAAATAAATCGTTTCATATGAAAGAAGAGTCATTGCATGTATTAAAAGATATTTATTTAGAAATCGAAGCAGGTGAGTATATTTCGATATTAGGAACTTCTGGATCAGGTAAATCAACATTAATGAATATTCTTGGATGTATGGATCAATTAGATGAAGGTGAATATATTATTGATGATATTGCAGTACATGAAAAAAAAGAAATTGAATTAGCACCAATACGGAATCAAAAAATTGGATTTATTTTTCAAAAATATCACTTGATTCCTACATATACTGTTTTGCAGAATGTAATGTTGCCTTTATTAATAAGAGGAGAGCCAAGAGAAAGTGCTATCACGCAAGCCAGAGAATATTTAGCTTTGGTAGGACTAGAACATCGTGAGAAGCATAAGCCCAGTGAATTATCTGGTGGACAACAACAAAGAGTAGCGATTGCTAGAGCATTAATTACAAAACCAAAATTACTTCTTGCAGATGAGCCGACAGGAGCACTTGACTCAAAAACAGGTGCAGACATTTTGCAACTTTTTAAAGACTTACACAATCAAGGAAACACAATTATAGTCATTACACATGATGTGAAAGTCGCAAATCAAGCACAGAAAATATATTATCTAGAAGATGGTATTTTAAATGAAAACTAGCCCGTGTATGTCTATACACGAGCTTTTTATATGAGGTATCGGTTATTTCACTTTAAAATTAATAAGGCTAGAAGCAGAATAATTAGAATAAATGAAAACAATTGCCCAAGTTGAAATGATTTTTTAATTGATGAACTTGAGTAATTAGAAAATGTACTAAAATCAATATTTTCTAGTCTATTAATAAGTGCATGTTCATCTTGTATTGTACTATAATGTCCGGGACTATCAGATAAGAAGTGTTGTGCAAAAGGAAAGCATACCAATTGATCAGGACTATCTTTGAAAAGTCCAGGGAACCATGTGTTGCGTTCAATTTTAGTTTCAGATAAAGGAATATATAATGCTTTTTCAAATTCTTCAGGATTAAATGTAACGGAGAAGGCTTCTCCTTTATTACTTGACAAGTCTTTACCATATGTAACAGATAAATTTCCTTCAATCCATAATCTTGAATCTAATGTTTTTTGGATACCTTGAGTTATATCACTTTCAAGAATAAGTTCACGGCTACTTTTTTGGTTTTGTATGTCAATGATCATATTTCCATCAAAACTTGTTGTTAAAACACAGGATGAAGTATTGCCTGAACTTAATCCTCTTTTTTGATCATAACTAACAGTGTTTGTATCATAATCGACAATTACCCAACTTAATAAACCCGTATCTTTACTCTCTGCAATAATATAGAATTCAGATCGAGTTCCCCAAAATGCACTTGTATGAACATTAAAGCATCCTTGAATGCAATAATACTTAGGGATATCTTCATTAAATATTTTTGCCTTAATTAATTTGTAATTATCAGGAATTAATTGTTGTGCTTTCTCTAAATCAACTAATTCATAACATAGAAAGAAACTGTATGGTTCAACTACAAACCCCATATAAGGATTCTTTTTTGCACCATTGGTAATGAGTTTGGATTGAAGAGTTGGAGGTATTGAATTAGTAAAAGACTGCATGAAGTGAATTGTTCCTACTTCAATAGGGTTAATCATTTTCTCTATATTCTTAATAAAACTATGTTTCATTTTTGTTTTCCTCACTATATCGTTTAAAATGAAATTTTCACTTTAACTTCGAATAAAATATAGCATTATTTCATGTCAAAAACTGTTTTTATGCTCCTAACTATAGATTGAAACTATGTAGAAAGGGTACTTACTGTTTTTTGTTTAAGTTGGATATGATAAAATATTTAAAATAGATTGAGCTAAATAAATGAGGAAGAAAATGGGTATTCAAAAAATAGCTTCTAATAGTGTGGATGAATTGGTAGCATTTTCATGGGATTTGTGTAAAAATGATACTCATTGTAGTTATCCAATTTATGATTCAGTAACTGAAATGAAAGCTAAGTTTAGTAGTAGTGAATTATTTGGATATTATGATGAGAATAAATTAAAAGGGGTTTTATGTTTCTATACAATTCCTAATGATAAATATTTACAAACAATTGGATTCAGTGTTTATGATGAAAAAGTAGCAGATGAATTTATTGAATATATTAGTGAAAATTTTAATTCTTTCTATTCATACATAGGAATCACAAAAGAAAATAAGATAGTATCAGAATGCCTATTAAAAAAAGGATATCATTGTATTGATGATAGTGTGATGATGAAGTTGAATTTTATTAATTATACTGTAATGAATAATAGTAAAATAACCAGAATAACATTGGCGAATAAAGAAAGTTATTTAGAATTTCATAATATGCATTTTGAAGATGGTTATTGGAATACAAAACGTATCTCTGAAAATTTTGATGAGTGGTATATTATTTCGATTATTAAGGGAGAAACCATTGTTGGAGCTACATTTGTTAAAGATTATAAAAATAATAAGAGTGAAATTTTTGGGATTTATGCAAATAATGAGATAATATATGCTGACTTGATTCGCGGATTATTAAATGACTATAGATTAAATAAGAAAAATATTATCGAAATGATATGCATGGTAGAATGTGAGAATGTATTGTTATTAAATGTGATGAAACAATTTGGATTTTTATGTAATAGTAGTTATTGCTGTTATGTAAATAAATAAAAAATGGTGCAGAATAAATCTGTACCATTTCTATTTAAAGGTAAAGCGATTATCATTTGCAGGAGAAATAGTTTCTAATTTTTGTATCTCTTCTGCAAGTAAATCTCCTAATATAACACCTGTTTTATATGATGTGATGATATATTCTTCAGGGACTGAGTTTTCAGTAACTGCCAAGGAATAAATTTTAGTAGGATCTATTTTTGTTCCATCATCTAAACTAATAGTTTTAATGCGAGATCCAGGTTCATTTGTAGGATCATAATTCATTTTTAGTCCAGAGAAGTAATAGAACCATCCAGTTTGATTATTGTCGACAGGAATAGCGTATTCTAGAGTATTTAATAAGTTTTCACCAGTCATTGTAACCTTCCAAATCTCACCTTTTTCTCCATATTTGAAATCAGGCATAATACGTTGGATGTCACTTTTAGTGATTTCTCCTGCATATAGTTTAGCAGTTACACCCTTATTGTTATAAGCACCATCTTTACCACCATCTAAGAATAAGGCAATTTCACTATCAATATTCTTTCTCATTGTGTCTGTAATAAAGTTACCAGTTTCAATAAGTGAGAATGTTTCAGTGGCAGTACCAAGTGATTCTTCAGTGATTGTTGCAGCATCATTACTTTTATTCGCGGTATCCACCATTTCTCCAACTTGTTCAATAGTTAATGTGCCATTGACGATACCAGCTAATCCTTCGCGTAAAGTAGATTGAACTTTTGCAAGTTCTGGGAATATAGCATAACGACCGTGAGACAATGCATTAACAATATCTTGTGTTTCCGGAACTGAAGGTGGTTCAACACTTTTAAGACTTGAATACATTGCTCCTGTGTCAGCGGACAGTGCTTCTTGTCCTTCAGGTGTACTTATGTATTCCATAATTTTAAGTACTTGATTATATTTAGTTTTGTTTTGTGGTTCTGCAAGATGTTTATTTAGACCGATGTAGCAAACCATATATAGTCTTGCCCAGTCATTTCCTTCACCACCGGGATTGAAGAAAGGCATTAATGCGAATTCATCTTTACTTCCAGCAATCTTATAGCCACTTCTTGCGATTAGTACAGAGTCTTCAATCATCGCACTTTTTCTATCAAAGAATATTTTTTCTCGTTCAGAATAATCGATTTCTAAATCTTCTTTTTGCCATATACCAGCGTCAACCATATCTTGGAATGTTTGCATAGCTGTGCCAAAATGATCGAGAAAGTTTCCGTTACCATTTTGGTAGTTTTGTATCCATTGCATATCTTTTGGTGTTACAAAGGAACTTCCATATCCGAATCCAACAAAGGCAGTATCAAGAACTTCAGCGTTCTCAAATCCTAGTTGAATGGCACGAATTCCACTAGCTTCTATTGTTTTACATAAGGTTATAAAATCATTGTAATTTGTTGGAACAACCCATCCATTTTCTTCAAAAAGAGTTTTATTGTATACAAGACCTCTTATTTGAGCAGGGCCAGGTAGATAATATAATTTACCATCTTCGGCAATTGAATCTAACATTGATAAATTGTATTTTGTAGTAAATGGTAATGAAGATAAATCTAGTAATCTATCATCCCAATATTCTTTACCAAAGGATAGCGGCCAAGTCATTACAATATCAGTAAGATCATCATTTTTCAATCGAGCAACATATTCATTTGGATTCATAGCTGTAGTATAATTTCCTACTTGCACAATATCGATATCCGGAAATTTTTCTTCGACAGCTTTTTCAAAAGCATTTATTGAGAATGCATGTTTGATTAAAACAGTGATCTGTGTTTTTGAAGCATCGGTTTTCTTTTGTGTTAGTATATCATTTATTGTAGTTTCT
>NZ_JAVXGL010000010.1:0-42363 GCF_036657415.1 Anaerorhabdus sp.
TATATGTCTCGCAGATAACATCTCTTAATGGATTAATTTCTTTATAACGCCATCCTGGATAACTTGAATCTGTTGACATTGAATATTCAAACAAATCACATAACTCTTTAATTGAATATGTCATTTCATCAATGCTCTCATTATAAGCACTTCTTAATGATAGGTGAATTACAATTGACACTTCATTACATGAAATAACACCCACATTTAATGAAGTTAATGTAAGTCCTGGAATATTCATACTCTTTGAAATCAAACCATTTGGAAGTAAGTACAAGAAACGAATAAATTGTTTTGTATTATATTTTGACATGGATTGACTTACTGTCTCTTCTTCAACTGACAATTTAAAGCCAGCATCTGAAAATTCTAATAGCGCGAATATATCTTCTTCTTGTTTTTTGATTATCGCAAGAACTTGATCATGGTCTTTTTCATCATAGGCAATTACTGCATCATTTTCTCTAGGAATGGCATTGTCTTTAGAACCTCCCTCAATAGATACTAAGCGAATATCTACTGCCTTTTGGAGGTGATATAAAACTCTACCCATAATTTTATTACTATTTCCTAATTCTTTATCAATACTGCCACCACTATGTCCACCTTGTAAACCACGTACCATAATACGTAATCCCTTTGTGTGAACCGGTTGACAGCCCATTGGTATTTTTATTTCAACACGTCTTCCGCCAGCAGATGAAAGAAGTGTCTTTTCATCGCCACCATCTAAACTAATCGCATTCTTAGCTTTAAAATATTCTGCTTTTAGATTCATTGCTCCAAATAAACCAACTTCTTCTTGAACTGTAAAGACACACTCCAAAGCTGGATGTTCCAATGTTTTGTCTTCTAGAATCGCAAGCATATAAGCAGTACCTATACCATCATCTGCACCTAGAGTTGTTCCATTTGCTTTAATCCATCCATCTTCCATTTCGATAATTTCAATAGAATCTTTGGTAAAGTCATGATTACTTTCTTTATTTTTTTCATCCACCATATCCATATGTGCTTGAAGCATAAGTGTATCGTGATCTTCATATCCTGGTGTTGCATCTTTGTAGATTACAACATTGAACATATCATCTTGAATTACTTTTAAATCATTCTTTTTAGCGAACTCAACTAAGTAATCACTTAATTGTTTTTCATTATATGAACCATGTGGAAACTTGCATGTTTCCTTAAAAAAATCATAACAACGTGTCATTATTTCACCCTCACTAGCATCAATTCTTGTTGCGGAGGAACTAGCCATTCGCATCCATCTTTTGTAATCACAACCATTTCTTCAATACCAATACGTCCACGTGATGTTTCAACACCAGGCTCTATTGTGAAGACATTTCCTTCATCTAATGGTTGATCAATTAATTCTGGTCGGTTATAACGCGGGCGACGATTTGCAAGGATATATCCTCCATCATGTGTTTCATGTCCCACTTGATGTCCAAGTGCAGCATTCCAAGAATCATATCCTTCACTGACAACATGGCTTCTTGCAATCTTATCAATTTGATAACCAGTCACACCTGGTTTCATCGCATCTTTTGCCATTTTTATTGCATCACGCACAGTATAGAATGCTCGTTTCACTTCTTCTGGTGCATCATCTTCATCATCTTTTAAGATGTAATACATCCTTTGGATATCACTACAATATCCATCTTTTGATACACCATAATCAATATTAATTACATATCCTTTAACGATAGGTGTTTCAATAATTCCCATATGTCCTGCAGGTACATTTGGATCAACACTAACTCCTGGACATTGTGATGGTGTCCAAGACATTCCATATCCATCATTATATGCAACTTCATGTAAATAATTGAATATGTCTAATGAAGTTGTTCCATCTTTTAACATTGTTGGAACACTTTCTAAATATTTCAAAGCAACTTCAGCAGTATGCTTAATTTTCTTAATTTGTTCAGCGGTTTTTTGCCCACGAACTTTCGCAATTAAATTAACTGCACTTACAAGTTCACCTTCAAAGCCAACTTCTTTAAGCTGTCTTTCAAGTTTTAACTTCATCCCATAAGTTAGTCCATCAGCACTCGCATCATTTTTAGAGAAATTCAATCCTAGTTTCTTTGGATTTAATTCTTTTATCTTCTTCGCAACTGGAACCATAAGATCCCCTGTGTACGTTATAATTTCATCAATACCTTCAATTAATTTGTAGCCTTCTTCATCTAGTGTACTTACAACCGCAATTATTTTATCTTGAGTAAAAATTAATCCTGTAGCGATAATGAAATCCATATCCCCTAATACAGGAAGAATAGGTTCACTCTTCATAATTGTTTCTCGACCTAATACACACCACGCATCAAGTTCGTTTTCTTTTAAAGCATTTTTAATAATTGGTAATTTATCTTTATTGAGTTCCATCCTAACCTCCTATGAGAGAAGAGGTGTTAATATCATCAACTAACACCTCTAAAATTTTTGATTATTGTACTTTTGTGTAACGGAAGTTAACAGCTCCATCTGGAGAAGTTTCAATTCCAGTGATTCCTTGACGTAATAATTCTGGATTAGTATATCCAAATAAAGGAATAATATAAGCCATTTCATTAACGAAATAGTTTTCAGCTTCATGTAATTTTTCTAAACGTACTTTAGGATCACTTTCAGCATTAGCTGCAGCAATTAAATCTTCATATTTTTGATCATCAACTGCTTTTGTAGTTCCTTGTCCTGCACGCATATACATTTCTAAATAGATCATTGGATCTAGGTAGTCAGCAGAGTTTGCATGACGAGCAAGTTCAAAGTTTGCATTTGTACGATCATCAAAGAATACACGTACTTCAGCTGTTTTTAATTCAACATTCACACCGATACGTTTCCATTGTTCTTGTAATACTTGTGCAACTGTTCTATGTAAATCAGAATCGTTGTAGTAGTAAGTAAGTGTTAATGGATTAGTTTCATCATAACCCGCTGTAGCCATTAATGCTTTTGCTTCTTCAACATTTGTATCAGAAAGTTTTAATACAGCATCTTGTTCTTCACGGAAGTCACCATTTACACCAGCCATTCCTCTAGGAATGAAACCGTATAATGGATAATATGTGTCACCAGCATCAATAATTGCAATTAATTCATCTCTATCAACTGCCATTGATAATGCTTTACGTACATTTGCATCTTGCAATGCTTCTGGTGCATTGCTTCCAGCATTAACTGTTACAAAGTAATTAATTACATATGGATCAATTGTAAATAATTCTGGTTTACCTTCATAAGTTTTTGCAGTTTCAGGAGAAGGTGCCATTGCAAAATCTAATTCACCTGCTTTAAATGCATTTAATTGTGCAACACCATCAGGCATGATTTTGAAAGTAATTTTTTCTAAAGTTACTTGATCTGCATTACGATAGTTAGGGTTTTTAACCAATACAATTTCTTCATTGGCATTTCTTGATTCAAACATAAATGCACCACTTACTGGAACATCTTTACTATCTGCCCAAGCACTTACTTTTTCTTCCGCAAAATCAGAACGGATTGGGTAAGTTGCGCCTTGAACTAATAATTGATTGAAATAAGGAACTGGTTTTTCTAGAGTAATTTCTAATGTTTTATCATCTAAAGCCTTAATTCCTAATTCAGGTAGTTCTTCGATTAATACTTGTCCAGCTGCATCAACAACTGCACTTGCTTCAGCTCCACCCTTAACAGTTTTAGTTAAGAATGAACCATAATATGCATCGGCAGAACCGTAAGCAATTGAACGTTTCATACCATATACAAAGTCTTCTGCTGTAATTGGTTGCCCATCGCTCCAATTAGCATCAGTAAGTGTATATGTATACACTAGACCATCTTCACTTACTGTGAATGATTCACAAAGTTCATTTTGAAGTGATCCATCAGGTTTAACTGAGAATAAACCTTCATACATTTGTTTTGTTACATAGTTACTTACAGCATCACCTGCAATTGCTGGATCCAAATATGTTGGTTCTCCACCGATTGCAACAACTAATTCGTTAGCTGCTGTTTTACCTGTGTTTGTATTCGCGTCGCCAGCATCTTTTTTAGGTGCACTTGAACATCCTGTAAGAATACCAACCACTAATGCAAATACACCCATTAGTTTTAATAGTTTTTTCATCTTTCTTTCCTCCTAGTTTTTATCTCTCATATAAAAAGCAAGCAACTTCTCTTGTTCCTACCTTCGTTAACTTAGGCACTTCGTTTGCGCATCTTTCTGTTGCATGTGGACAACGTAAACGAAATGTACAGCCTGAAGGCGGATTGATAGGACTTGGAAGCTCACCTTCCAATACAATACGTTTCTTTGTTTTCGCAATTTTTGGATCTGGTATTGGTACAGATGACAAAAGTGCTCTTGTATATGGGTGAAGAGGATTACTGTATAAATCATCACTCTCGCCAAGTTCTACAATTCTTCCCAAATACATTACGCCAATGCGATCACTAATATGTTTAACCATACTTAAGTCATGGGCAATGAATAAGTAGGCAACATCCATTTCTTTTTGAATCTTTTCTAATAAGTTAATAACTTGTGCTTGAATGGAAACATCCAATGCAGATATTGGTTCATCACAAACAATAAATTCTGGATTAAGTGCTAAAGCACGTGCTATTCCAATACGTTGACGTTGTCCTCCTGAAAATTCATGTGGATAACGACGAATGTGATCTGGTTTTAATCCAACAATTTGCAATAACTCTTGAACACGCTTTGTACGTTCTTCTTTTGTATCATAAATCTTATGAATATCCATTGGTTCACGAATAATTTCACCAACAGTCATACGTGGATCTAATGATGCATATGGATCTTGGAAAATCATTTGTGAAGCTTTACGATAATCTTTTAATTCTTTATTTTTCTTTGTCGCAATATCAACACCGTTGAAGATGATACTTCCTTCAGTTGGATCATAAATTCTTACGATACAACGTCCAAGTGTACTCTTACCACAGCCTGATTCACCTACAAGTCCTAAAGTTTCTCCACGTTTGATTGAAAAACTTATATCATCAACTGCTTTGACATATTTTTTAGCTTGAAAGGCTTTTGAAACATCAAAGTACATCTTTAAATTTTTAACTTCTAAGATTGTATCACTCATGGTTCATCATCCCTTCCTTTTGTAGTAGCCAACATGAACAGAATTGTGTTTTTGTTATTTCTGTTAGTGGTGGTTCTTGATCCTTACAAATCTTCATCGCTTTTTCACAGCGGTCAACAAATGGACATCCTACTGGCGGATGCAATAAATCCGGTGGTGATCCAGGAATTGGTTTTAATTCCGTCTTCTCTTTATTTTCAGGATTATTTACACTTTCAAGTAATCCGAGCGTGTAAGGATGTTTTGCTTCATAAAATATTTCATTGTCTGTTCCTTGTTCAACAATTTTCCCACCATACATAATTACAATACGATCACACATATTCGCAACTACTCCTAAATCATGAGTAATCATAATAATTGATGTATTTTGTTCTTTTTGTAAACTTTGAATTAACTCCAATACTTGTGCTTGAATAGTTACATCAAGAGCTGTAGTAGGTTCATCTGCAATAATCAATTTAGGATGACACATTAAGGCAATCGCAATAACAATACGTTGACGCATCCCCCCAGAGAATTGGTGAGGATACTGACGAATTCTTTCTTGAGGATTTGGAATACCAACCCGTTCCATCATTTCTATCGCTTTTTGTTTTGCTTCTGCTTTTGACATCTTTGTATGATTCAACAAAGGCTCAATTAGTTGTGTTTCAATACGTAATACAGGATTTAAGAAAGTCATTGGATCTTGGAATATCATTGCCATATCTTTACCACGAATAGTTTGCATTATTTTTTCGTAGGCTTTCTTTTCTGCTTTAGTTTTATTAGTTGAAGAAATATCTTTTCCATCAAATACAATTTCACCATTTATTACTGCACCGTTATCGGCAAGTAATCCCATAACACTAAACATCGTTTGGCTTTTACCTGAACCTGATTCTCCAACAATACCTAATACTTCGCCACCATCGATATGAAAACTAATATTACGAACAGCTTGAACAGTTCCATCTTCTGTCTTAAATTCTGTTACTAAATTTTTTACATCAAGTAAACTCATTTCATATCCCCCTTACTTTTTCTTTGGATCAAGTGCATCACCCAATCCATCTCCAATAAAGTTAAGAGATAACATGGTAATACAAATTGCTGCAACTGGCCATATAACTTGAAGCGGATTCGTTTCAATCAAAGCCTTTGCATCACTCGCTAAAGTTCCCCATGAAGCCATTGGTGCACTAATACCAATACCCACGAAACTTAAGAATGATTCTGTAAAGATTGCTGATGGAATCATCAATGTTAATGAAACAATGATTGGTCCCATTGAATTAATAATCAAATGTTTGAATAGAATTCTTGTACGACTTGCTCCAATAACATAACTCGCAAGTGCAAACTCTTGGTTTTTTAATGTCATAACCTGACCACGAACTAATCGAGCCATACCAATCCAACTACTTACACAAATACCCAACAAGATACTTTGCATGTTACTTCCAAACACTAACATGATAAGAATGACATACAACATGCTTGGGATTGAATATAGAATATCGATGATACGCATCATAAACATATCTAATTTACCACCAACATATCCGGAAATACCGCCATACACAATTCCAATGACTAAACTGATTCCAGCTGCTGCAAATCCTATCGATAAACTAATACGCGCTCCATAAAGGATACGAATAAAAATATCACGACCAAATTTATCTGTTCCCATCCAATGCTTTAAACTAGGTAATGAATTTCTCATCGATGCATCCACACCATCATAGGAATACGAACTAAGAATTGGTCCGAAAATTGCGAAGAGGATAATAATTGTAATAACAACTAAACCTCCTAATGCTAATTTATTTTGTTTAAATCTTTTCCATGCATCTTGAAAGTATGTTTTACTTTCAACCGCAATGAAGTCACTATTTTTTTCACTATCATCTAATTTTTCAAATAGACTTTTATCATATACTTGACTCATAACTACCTCCTTAATCCGAAATCTTAATTCTAGGGTCAACTAGAGCACTCAAGATGTCAGATATAATATTCGCAACAATGATGAATACTCCTAAATAAATTGTAAGACCCATGATTAAGGTATAATCACGATTATTGATGCTATTAACAAATTCTGCTCCAATTCCTGGAATTGAGAATAAATTTTCTACAACGAAGCTACCTGTCATTAAGAAAGCAATTGTTGGACCAGCATAAGTAATTACTGGAAGTAAAGCATTTTTCAATGCATGTTTTACATACATCGTGAGTTTATTACATCCTTTTGCTTTCGCTAGTACCATGTAGTCTTGTTTTAAAACTTCAATCATACTACTTCTAACCAAACGCGTAATAACTGAAATTGGGTAGAAGGATAGGGCAAGCGCTGGCATTACATAATGCAGTGGCGTCTTCAGCCCTATTAGTGGAAAGATCTTCAATTGAACTCCAAACAGCATCATTAAGAATAATGCTAACAAGAAACTTGGAACACTTACACCAAGAGTAGCAATCGTCATGATTAAGTTATTAACCCATTTACGTTTTGTAAGGGCCGCTACCATACCAAATGTTATTCCCACAACCATCGCAATGACAAAGGCAACTGCCCCTAATTTCATTGTTGTTGGTGCCGCATTAGCAATAATGTCAGAAACCATTTTTTGTTTCTTTGAAATTGATTCCCCAAAATCACCTTGAATAACATTTTTCATATAAATCACATATTGTTCTGGAATACTTTTATCTAAACCATATCGTTTATTAAGTTGTTCCATGACTTGTGCCGATTTAAATTTTTCACCAGAGAATGGACTTCCTGGAATCATCTTCATCATAAAGAATGTGATTGTTGTCAAAAGCAACAACGTTACAATTCCCATGACTACACGTTTTGTCAAAAATTTTGCCATAGTTTTCTATCTCCCACGAATTACATACAATTCTGTCTGAGGTGGTACTAAGAATTCTGCACCATCCTTGCGACAAACAACATCTTCCTCAATTCCTACCACACCACAGCTTGTAGGTACACTTGGTTCTAATGTAAACACTGAACCTTCTTCAATTGGTGTGTGAATCTCTTCTGAACGATCAACACCTGGTTTTTCTGGTGCTAATGTTTGTCCCCCATCATGTGCAAATGCACCGATGCTATGTCCTAAAGCTGAACCCCAACTTGGATATCCTTTAGACATCACATAGTCACGTGCAACCTTATCCACTTCAAATCCTGTAACTCCCGGAACAAGCGCTTTTGCCGCTAATGCAATCGCATCACAAACTGTTTCAAATCCTTTTACGGCATCTTCACAAGGTGCTTCTTCATCATCTTTTAGAATGTAATACATTCTTTGCATATCACTGCTATATCCATTCACAATAATTCCAAAATCGACATTAACAAGATGTCCTTTTTGAACAACAAAGTCAGGTGCTCCCATATGTCCACGTGGACAATCCGCACCACTAAAGACACCAGGATTACATGATTTTGGCCATGAATATGTTAAATTTCTTTTTGTTACTTCATTTTGGAAGAAAGCAAATATTTCCTGACAATTAACACCTGGCTTAATAAAATCCTTTGCACTTTCAAAGATTTCCTCAGTTATCTTACACGCCTCACGAATACATTCGATTTCGCGTTCAGATTTCACGCCCTTAATTTTTCTAACAATCTTCTCCGCAGATACGATTTCAAATTTCTCACCACTTAGGTCAAATGCATCTTGTAGTTGCATGAAACAACCAGTAGACAAACCATCGCTTGCAGGATTAGTTTCAGAGAAGTTGAGGGCTATTGTTTTAGGCTTTTTTTGACCTAAGTAATTCCCTACACTATCTGCAAATGAAACTGGAAAACCTTCTACATCATCAAAGATAGCCGCATGCTCATAGCCATTTTTATCAATTGGGGTACATACACATTTGCTAGTGCCATCACTATTGAAAATAAGTGCTGTATATCCAATGAACTCATGATCACTGATTATTGTTAAAACTGGTTCAGTATTTGTTGCTGACTCTGTTCCAGCGATAATCCAAGTATCAATCCCTTGCTCCTTCATTACAGAAATCGCATTTTCAATTTTGTCCCGATAGAATGTCATTAATATTACCCCCATTATGTTTAATTATCGACAGTATATATGAATTTTCTGAAACAAGCAACATATTTTCATGATAATTTTACATTCTTTCATAAATGAAATATTTTTAATCGTGATAATTTTTTACTAAAACATTAAAAAAGCCTATTTTATTAGGCTTTTAAAGTTATTTTTGATATTTTATAAAAAATGTAAATATTTACATTTTTTACTATAGCGTTACAAAATTACCGCCACTAAATACTATTATTTCATCTGTCAAACGTGATTTCGCTGTTATTTTCATATCTTCACTACCAAACATGAAATCCACATGAATTGACGAAAAGTTAAGATTTACCTTTTTCCACGCTTCATAATCTGTTGCTGATAGCCCTTTTAATGACGAAGGAAATCCTTTGCCAAACGCCAAGTGACAAGAAGCATTTTCATCATATAGCGTATTGTAGAATAATAGTCCACTTTGTGATATTGGTGAATTATATTCAACCAATGCTACTTCTCCTAGATAATGGCTACCCTCATCTGTTTCAATTATTTTCTTGAGTAGATCAATATTTTTCTCTCCACCAACTTCAACAATTCTGCCTTTTTCAAAGCGAATCCAAAAGTTTTCAACAAGTGCCCCACCAAGTTCCAATGGTTTTGTGGCATAAACAATGCCATCCACTCGATACTTATCTGGTGACGTACTTATTTCTTCCGTTGGAATATTTGCGATGAAGTCTATTTCTTCACCTTCACCAATGCCACCATTCCATTGATGGTTTGAATGTAGCCCTATAACTAAATCGGTTCCTTTACTATTTTCAAAATGCAATGAATCAATTTGAAGTGTATTAAGCCACTTTGTATATTTACCCATTCTTCTAAAGTGTTCATACCAATCTTCATTAGGATTATTATCAAATTTAATACGACAAATATCATAAATTGCATCAAACATTTTATTCAGTGCTGTTTCTTCATCATCCTTTGGAAATAAAGCTTTCGCCCAACAAGGATTTGGGTAAGATGCTATACACCATTGAATTCCATCTGAAGCAATCTTCGCACGAATATGATTACGCAATTCATTTGTATAAGCTTGTAATGCTGAAGATGCATCTTCACTAACATCTTCAAACAAATAAGGATACGCTGATTTAATCAAGAGTGAACATGCACCTTGATTCAAATATTCATTTCTACTTTGTGCTTGCCATGTTGGAACAGTACGCAACTGTTCATAAGAAACATTTAATGCACGTTCCTTATCAACATAACTATCAGTATAAAAAACTATGACATCTTTTGCTTTTTTTTCAAATGCTACTTCGGTAATTTTTTGAACTAATGGATAAGCATCCACCGGTGCTTCGACAATGAGATATTGATTTTCTTTTACATGAACACCCATCTCAACTAATAAACGAGCATATTTTTCTAGTCTATCCATGTTGTTTCACCAAATCATTTAGCGCCATCTCCAAACGATCTAATCCTTCTTTTAAAATTTCAAAACTTGTAGAGAAACAAATACGAACATGACCTTCTGCACCAGGACCAAAGAACTTTACCGTCCCTGGTACTAAAGCAAGTTTTGCATGGTCTTTTAAGTAATCTACAAATTCTTCAGAACTCATCTTCGTTTCAGAAATATTTGGAAACAACAAATAAGTTGCTTCTGGTTTGTGACAATGTATTAATGGCATTTTCGCAATTCTTGCTAATGCATAATCTCGATTTGTTTTCAAATAGTCGACAAATTCATCTGTCCAGTAATAACATTTTTCAACACATGTTTGCATAGCTATTTGTGAAAGCGATGTTATACCACCTGCTGTACTCATCACAAATGAATTATCAATGCATTTTTGAAAAACTTCTTCATTGTGTGTATATAAAATACCAGCTCTAAGCCCGGCAATTCCAAATGCCTTTGAGAATCCATAGACACTCACAATCTTTTGATCCATTTCAGTATCAAGGTTAAGAATTGACTGAAACTGTTTTTCAGGATAAACAATATCTGACCAAATTTCATCATTCATAATCCATAAATCATATTTCTTCGCAAGTGCCAATAAAAACTCTAAATCCTTTTTAGTATACATATACCCTAATGGATTATGTGGATTACATAATGTAAGCATTTTAGTTTTACTTGTAATATAAGATTCAACATGAGATAAATCAATATTTGTTCCATCAAATTTCATTGGTACAAAAACCGGCGTAGCTTTCGCAGATAAAATTGCATCTTTGAATAAATAATCTTGTGGATCAAACACAATTGCTTCATCACCTTCATTCAATAATGTTTGTGTTGTCACAAACATCGCACGTGCTGCTGAATCGATCGGTAAAATGGCAGAAGGTGAAATAGTTTCATTTTTTCTTTCTTTAAGCGCTTTTGAAATAGCTTCACAAACACCTGGAAGACCTAACTTTGGTGTATATGATAAATAACCGTCTTGAATGTACTGAATTAAATCATCTTGAATTTCTTTTGCGATTGGAAAATCTGGATCCGCTGCAGTAAGTGGAATAATTCCATCTTCAACTTCTGCCCAACGGTAATTAAAAGCTTTCTTTTTCAATACATCTAAGTTTACTTTACTGTGATTAAATACATTCATTTACTTTTCCTCCACATAAATATATTCCAGGTTGCCGTGTTGTCAAATATACAGTTTCATCTTCTAAAATGATTGCCATATCTTCTTGTCCAATGTTTCCATCCTCAAAAAGAATATTGATATCCACCGTAAATACATTATTGACTTCTAAATTCGCTTCCACGCGACCTAAATATCGTTCCCATCGTGGACCCATCATAACTCCACCGTCATGTGTTTCGCGTCCAACTTGATGTCCAAAGCCAAAATTGAAATCAGGATAACCAAATTCCTTTATGACTTCACGCGCTCTTTCATCAGGTACATAAGCTGGTGTATTCGGCCTCATCATTTTAACTCCCTCATCTTGTGCATGTTGGATATTACGCAAGGCATCTTGATATTTTTTAGGAGCTTCTTTTTCATCATCTTTTAAAACATAGTATACACGTTGAATATCACTACAATAGTCATGCATCTTCACCCCAAAATCTAATGTAACTAAATTCCCCTTTTTAACTTGGTATTCTCCAGGTCCTGCATGACCACCCGGTACATTTGGTAACATAACACCTGGATTATGTTTTATCTCCCACGCATTATCACCTTGATAGAAAGCAATTCTTTCTTGGCAAAAACGATGAATATCAATCTGTGATTTGCCTTCTTCAATAAAATCCTTTGCTTCTACGAGTATCTTTTCTGTCACTTGAATTGCTTCTTTTATCGCCGCTACCTCGCTTGGCGTTTTTCTTCCTCTTAGCTTATTTACGATAGACGATGACGAAAGTATCTCTCCATCATAATTTGCCTCTTTAAAATATTCTTGAAACTCTAACCATAGTCCATGTGTCAATCCATCTGCCGCTACATCCATTGAATAATTCATCGCAATTGTTTTGGGTTGATATTTATTTAAGCATTCAAAGAATTTTTCTTTAAAGCTTTTATCATAAGTGATAACTTCATCATATATCCCCATTTGAGACATACCATAAGAATCCAAATGCCCTGCCAAACATACAACTTCATCTTTAGTCACAAAGACGCAAGTTAATCCTCCAAACTCAAGTGTCGAGATCAAAGGAAGTACTGGCTCACTATTCATCCCTGTTTCTCTACCTATGGTCAACCATAAATCTACATTCTCTTCTTGAACTATCTTTTTTGCTTGTTCAATTTTCTCTTTTTGTATCATTGTCTTCTCCATACCTTTCTATACAAAGAGCTATTTATCATTCAACTTATTTTATAAATTTATATGATAGTTTACGCTAAACTTACCAAACTATCTCTTTATAAAAATTATTTACGACAATAATACCCTATAATTTTATAAATTAAAAGAACTTAATTTTCCACAAATATAAAAAGTGAGCTTTCACTCACTTTTAAGTAACGATAAAAACGATTCTCCGTTTTGTGGTGCATTCACCCCAAAATAATCACATACAGTTGCACCTACATCACTTAATGATTTCCTTAAACCAATATCAATTGATACGATGTTTTTCTTATAAATTAAAAGTGGAACATTTTCTCGTGTATGCCTATTATGTCCAATATTTGGGTCATTACCATGATCTGCCATCACCAAGAAAATATCATCTTCTTCTAATAATTCAATGATTGTTCCAATCTTTTCATCCGCAATTTCTAACAATTCTTTGTACCATTTTGAATCTTGACTATGTCCCGCTAAATCCGTTTCTTGAACATTAGTACATATAAAGCCTTCTTGCATCACCTTTAATTCTTCTATCGTTAAATCTAAAACATCTTTTGTCGAAACACAAGAAACTGACTTTCCTTTTTCATTAATTACTACATCGGCTACTTTACCAAATAGTGAAACCGCAACTCCTTGATTCGTTAAAATTGTAGGTGCTTGAACTGAATTATCAACACCATATCCCAAGTGTCTACATTCATAGCCTTTTTCATATGATTTGGATTTTACTGCATGGATACCAATGAATTTATCCTGACGAGTTTCTTCCGCATTTAAAATATCGTCTAGAGTTGTTCCAGTTCCCCCAAAAGGTATGACGCGATTTACTTGGACTACTTCACGTACAGTTTTTGCGATTTCTAATTCTTCTTCAAATGAAAGAAAAGATAAGGGCGCTGTACAGTTATATGCCATACCTAAATCTGCATCAATATTGTCCGCAACTGTACAATACTTATCTACTAGTAAATAACGAAGATTTCCATTTACTCTTACCTCAACCTGATGTCCCGCTTGAATCAAATGTTCCTTTACTTCATCCACTTTTTGTTGAAATGGCATAGTCAAAGGAACTTTAGGAAGAGTTCCCATGATTTCTTGATGCCCCATAAATGTATCTGCACCATGATGCATTAATTCACTCTTGCCAAATACAGCACTAGCATTAAATTTCATGCATTCACTTTCTTTACCAAATGCATTCATGAGTCCTAGTCGTTCAAGGTTGGGAAGTTTTAATTTAGGATAATCTTTAAGAATACTCCCTAATGTACTACTAACTTCATCACCTGGTCTTGCCACCTTGGCATCTTTCATCGCACCAATTCCAAAACCATCTAAAACCAAAACGACAAATCTTTTTTTCATTATCGTATATCTCCTAAGCTATTATATCGTCCTACTATCTTAGGTTCATTTGTATGAATGCCGCTCACTAAAACAACATCACTTCTTGTCACAAATATTTGAAAACGAAATGCCATAATCACTGGATCACCTACATTAAACATTTGATTAAGTTCGAAGTGATAGTCAATACTATCCAGTGTTGGTGGATTAACTTCACATTGAATTAAGTCCTTTGTGATTAACGCATTTTTCATATGTGATCTACGATAATGTCCACCACCAAAACAATAAGAGTGTCCATCTAAGTTATGTGATATCTCACTGAGATATAAAACACTTGGTATTTCTACTTCATCTTTATATGCATGTAATGGCGTTGTACCCGTTAATCCATGTCCTGGTTCTCCACTTGTTGACCCAACGCTTGCCATTGCTTGTATTGTTGAAACACAGGTTGTACTTGGTGTATTCAAATTATCAATCTCAATGTCATGTTCTAATAAAATATCTTTCGCTTTTAACACCGTTGACAAATTCTCTGTAGATCTATTTTCACCTTTAAATTCATCATAAAGAAAACATGGGAAGGAGGTGACACCTTTTATAGATAAATTCTTAAATTGCTTTATTTCCTTTATGACTTCATCTAAATCATCTAACATGAATCCAGCAGTTTGCCCACTGTAAATCAAATCATCTTTTCCGATAACACGGATTAATATTTTTTGAATTTTATTCGCAGCTTTTGCGCATGCATTAATTTCTCTTGCTTTATCAATTGTATAAATAGTGAAATATTCACATCCATAATCCACAAGCTTTTGTATCATCGCCTTAGGGGGTTGAACTAAATGTCCCACATTACAAATTGGAACTTGATGTTTCATCATTACTTCTGCTTCTTTAAAATCAACGACCACAGCTCCATCATATCCTAAACGAATCAATTCTTTCGCAATGAATGGATTTCTTCCTAGCTGTTTCAACATGAAATACATATGCATGTTATTTTTTTTAGCTTCATCTAGAATTGCTTTTGCATTTTGAAGAAGCATATCCATATCTACCACATACGTATCTGGCATGATTTCATTCTTTGCATGTAAATCAAGTGTTGCATGTATTAATTGAGGGTTTCTTGCCAACAACTTCTCTACAAACATGATGTCACCGCTTGAACACTTTCTTCTAAAATTCGTAGTACTGTATTCTTTCCTGCTCGCATAGGATTAATACGAATCATTCTTTTCTTCAATGTTGGATCTGCCTTTAAGAATGTTCCTGAAACACGATAAAACATTGGTACCAATTCATATTTAGATTCTGCTCCTACTGGATTTGGAGCTGCTCCACGTTTCTCAGCTTCAATTAATACTTCCTCAGCAATTTCTTGATCAAACTCGACAAGTAAAACTTTGGATTGTGCATTCGCAAGAAACGCATTTTTTACATGTGGAATTTTTCCGCTATTCAGCGTTTCTACCAATAACTCATTTTGTTCTGCTTGTATCGCAAGTGCTACTGGAGCATAGACTAAACCACGCAGTACTTCCATCGCTTGCCATCCTTGAACTTTACTGCCACCTGAATAATTCATCTTTTCAACTCGATCAATATATACTTGTTTACCAACCAAAATCCCTACTCCTTCTGGTCCTAGTAGTTTAAATGATGAAAATCCTGACAAATCAGCACCACACTCAACACCAATTTTATTAACCTTCATAACTGCATAGTTATCATCTGTAAGTATTGGAACATCATGATGTTTTTTGATCATCTCAATAACATCTTTCATATCATAATGATCATCTAATTTTTGTCTTGTATATTGTACTAATGCACCATCAATTTTTTCTGTTGTTAAAACTTTTTCTAATTCTTTTAAATCATTAAAATCAGCTTCTACTATTCTTAAGTTCAATCCTTCAATTGATGTTTCTGTCGTAGGATAAATTGGTGCTTTATGAACTAATATCGTTTGATTCGGTTTGAGCATAGAAAGTAATCCCCAACGAAGTGCACCTGTTCCAGCACCAGTCACAAGGATACATGCTTCCGCATTGAAATATCGTGCTAATACTTTTTCAACTTTCTCTGCAGTCTTTGGTTTATTAATTCCCGCAACTACACCTAAATCACCTAAAGATAATATTTCTGTACCATTAAATTCCTTACAAATTTCATCTATCAAAGCGAATTGTTTTTCCTTTGCACTCTCCAATGAAATTGATTGAAGTGGATATGTTTTCATAGTTAAGCCTCCATTATTTCTGTAAAGTTATTACACATAATTTGTTGAAGCGAATTTTCAGTAATTCCTTTTTCTTTCAACAGGGGTACAAATATATCTATTAAATAAGAGAATCCATGACCACCATTCTTTTTTAAATGTGATTGTCTTGTACAATCCATTGACATTAATATTTGTTTTTCATACCCTAACTCTATAAGTCTTTTTATATAGTCTGCTTGAATATCATCAACGCAGTATTTTTCTTTTCCAATCGTGTCAAACGCAACATTCACACCTTGTTTTACCAGTTCTAAAATCATATCGAAATCTTTTGAAAGTGCTACATGACTAATGATGATTTTTCTAAGATTTATATTTCTATCCTTGAAAAATTGAACCTGTTCTTTTGCATAAGTTCCTAACGTTGTATGTGTAATAATAATACAATTAGTTTTCATCTGTGCTATGCATGCAGCTTCAAACACTTTGTTTTCATTATTAGTCATTTCATTTAGACTTGTGCCTATTTCTCCAATAATTTCAGCACCATTATTCAAATCAGAAATCATGATTTGTGATAACTGTTCAATTGTTTTTTCATTTACTTCAGACGGAAGGAATGGATCTTTATAATATCCAGTTGCATTGATAATTTTAATACCAATTTCTTCTTCTATTTTTTTATTGGTTTTCCAATCAACACCCATTCCATGATTAGAACAATCGACAATACGTGTGACTCCCTTATCCCTTAACATTCTCAATTCATCAAGTGCTTCTTCATACACATTTAAATAACAATCTTTGTTATTCTTGCCTTTTGATAAATCTAGAACAATATGTTCATGTGAATAAGTAATATTTTCAAGCATTATCCCACCTCTACTTTATTTGCTTAGTAAGTTACATAAATGAATCAAAATATACCCTTCTTCAAAATCCTTAATAGCGTGAATTGATTTCATTTCTGCAATGATTTCATCTGCTTCATTTCTTACTTTCTCTTCAACAGAATCAAATATGACTGCATCTAATTCAGCAATTTCTTGGTTACTTTTCTCTCTTGATAGCACCATTGCACTATGAGTCACAAACGTATCAACTTTAGTTAAATCAAATAATTCTCTTTTAACTATAAGTTCTAGCCATGCTTCAATTGTTTCTCTATCTGTAGAATCAATAATTCCAGATTCGACTAATAAATCTAATTTAATCTTAATTTCATTCATCTTAAAAATATCCTTTTTTTATATATTTACTTAAATCTGCAAAATAGTTTTCAATTAATTGATCTTCTTTATAATTAATGCTCTTTGCGATTGTCAGCATTTTTTCTATTTTTTCTTTCTTTGATTCACAAATCAAAATATATGAAGTAGCAAGCTTACCAGTTGGAACCACAATACTTGTAGCTTTAACCATATTCGCAACTTTACTTAAACACTTATTTGAATTTGCTTGAATTATTTTTGTCTTGTCATCGAAGTGCCCAAATACCGTATCACCAAAACCTTCAGTATCGATTGGCCCTTCAATATCAATTAAACAATCATAGTTACTTAAATGCTCATTCAAGAAATTAATCATTTCATTTCTTGAACTTGTAGAATTTGGGAATTCAGTAACATCCTTATATCCTTCAACTTTTTTACTCGCTAAAATTGCATCTGTTTCAACTTCTTTGAATTCAGTTTCTAGTAAAATGCTTAGTCCTTTTTCAATTAAATCTATTCTCTTCGAAATCAACCCAATTGATGGATAGAATTCAATTCCATCAGTTGATTTTCTATTGTATTTTTTCATTTCATCTTGTTCAATTAATGGACAAATTAAACCAAACAAATTCAAGGCCATAGAAGGAGCTAAAACTGATCCTCCTCCATCTGTGCCTATCCCTAAATCGTTAATACCTGCAAACACATTAATTGCTGTCCCGCTTGAAGAACCTGTCATAGGTCTTGCAGTGATTGGGTTCATTAAATTAACATCTATCGCTCTTCCACCTAATGAATGCGCATCTAAAGTATGTAATAAAAAATTGCTATTCGCTAATTTTGTTACAAGCGTTCTTGGTATTTGTTCTACATCTTTAACACCTATGTAGTGAACCTGATCAATATTTTTTTCATCCAATGTGTCAACGATATTTCTAAAGACATAGTTAACACTTTTATATGGATTTTCTATTGCGACTAGTGTTTTTTTGAAAAGTTCTTTACTTTTTTCTAATGAATTATTCTTGCACATTTTTAAGTAACTCTTTCATGATAACAGGTATTACTGTATGAGCCGCTTCTGGTACAAAGCCAAACGCAATTTTACCATCGGCAATCGCTTTAACTATTTCTTCGTCATCCAATACTTTACCAACCATCGCAACAGAAATACATTTGTCATAGCCAAGCATCGCAATCGCCATCGCCAACGCTCCCCCTGCTCCTGTTTGGCAAGAACCCAAATAGTAATCTGCAGTTTTGTTTTTAACTGCCATTGCTGCTTGTAAGTCTCCTAAAATTTTAACTTCAACTTTTCCTTCACCAAACTCTTCAATAAGTTTTGCATTTTCATTTTTACTCAATTGTCCGCCTACGACTATTTTCAACATAATTTTTCTCCTTTTTTTATGTATTTATTATACAAAGATAATGCAGCTCGTGCTGCATTATCCTTTATCCTACTAATGGAAATCCTATTAAGAATAATAGGTTAACTAAAATACCCATAGCTATTGTTACAACAGGACCTACAGCCAATGGAATCAAGAAAGGCTTTTTAGCAGTTTTATTCAACATCCATGTTACCATTACAGCCATTGATCCAACGTACCCAAGACCAATCATAGCCATGATTGAATTTGATGCGATAAATCCACCAACAAGTAATGCAACTTCAAGAATTTGACTCATTGCATTTCTAATATGATCACCCATCTCACGTAAAGCTGGGAATGTATCCAATAACTTACCAATACTTCCTAATACAAATGTTTCTAAGATTACTGTTAGTGCTCCAGCTACAAATGCCACAACCGCTAGAACTACTGGACTTAAACCAAATGATGCCGCGAAGAATCCTACCGCAATAACGAAATATGAACCTGCTGGTGAGAACACTCCTGTAACTATTGCTGTTGTATAAACTAACGGAATATATCCAATTGCTCTAACCAAAGCAACTAAAGCAGCTTCAGTATACTGACCATTTAATGCTAATGGACCCGAAATAACATCACTTGTTAATAATAATGTTGCAGCTGCAGCTGAGATTAATCCACCCATAACCGCAAATAATGGCCAACTTTTTTTAATACGCTCAACATTATTTGAAAACATATTTGATATACCTTCATCTGCTGAGGCACGATCTTTTACACTAGCACCAAAGAAAATCATTGTTAATGTACCCGCTAACATCGCCATACCATCAGCATTCAATGATAGTTTAGCTACATCACCAATTGAGATAATACCAAATTTCTTAATCAATAGATAAGTAACGAATGTGATAACACCTGTGATAATACCTTTTTTCAAACCATGTTGGTAACCTACTGCAATTACTGGGAAAACTGAGAATGTCGCAACTACAATTGTTGAAACATTTCCTAAACTACCTAGGAAATTAACTGGTAGCATTTGGAAGAATGAATTGATTGAACTCATTGCAGCTACTACTAAAATTCCATAAACTGCACCAATAACTCCAGATAAAATTGTTCCTGTTTTTGTGTCTGGACACCATGTCCCAATAATGTCACCCATCAATAAGAATGTGTGAATAATAATAATTCCCATTGCGATTGAATTTGTAAAACCAAATCCAACAATTAACCCAAAGCTGACCGCAAAAGAAGTTGCAGCTAACCCTTTTCTATCAATACCTCCATTAAAATATTCGGCAAATATCGGTCTAAAACCATCATTGTAAACTGCCAAACTCTTGTTTGCTAATATTGATGATAAAGCACCAATACAAGCGGCTAAAAAGTAATCCATACTATCCCCTTTCCAATATACCGTATTTAGTATATTCAACTTACATACATCATAGAGTACTTCTCCATCTTTGTCAACACGAAAAAATTACCCCTAATAACTAGGAGTAATTTTACCTTCTAAGACTAACTTTTGAATATTCATTACTGTTTCAATATCAATAATTTCATTCAATAATGAAATTATTTCTTCTTTATCTCTTCTTACCACAATAACCGCTTCAGTATCCGCCACGTTTTCCGTTTTCACCGATACATAATTAATATTAACAATTTTATCAGTTACTTCATCTTTATTCCATACAGCCGCATCAATGTCTCCCTCGATAACACGAGATAGAATTTGCGAATAATCAACCGGTATGAAATCTACCTTTTTCCCTCGACACACTTCTTCCGTCAATTCTTTTTGGTCAATTGAGTCCACGTCAATGCCAACTCGCATGCCATCTTCAATTGTCTTTGCCTTGGGATTATTGAAAATAACTACGTGTTCACTTAAGTAAGAATGAGGTCCAAACGATTTCACAATTACTATCGAATCATTTGTTTTCATGAATTCATCTGCAGCATATTTTGATACTACGGCATAATCATATCGATTCGTAAGTAACATTGAGATTCGGTTTCTCGCACCTCTCATATAAGCCATACTTACCGGAATATTATAATGATTCTCCATCGCTACAATTAATCCTGAAGCAAATCCCTCATATTTTTTAGAGTATGGAAGTGGCATAGCTCCAACGATACTTGTAATGTTTGCAATCTCTAATAGAATCAAAGTATTCTTCTTCACAAGGTATGTGCCCATATGACCTCTTGATTCAAGTTTAAGTGCACCTGTTGTTTGAAGTAAACTCAATGAACTTTGAAGAGTTCCTCTTCCAATATCAAGTTTCTCACTCATATCTGTTACTGTAGGTATTTTAGTTCCAACTTGGTATTTCAAAAATTCTCTCGCTAAACGAAGAGCTGCTAATCCATTTTTACTTAACAATAATTGTTGATAATCCATATATTTACCTATGCCTTGGTATCATTATAGCAAAGCAAATCTTCAAAAACAATTTTGTTATCTTTACTTTATACTCCAAATTCCTTTGTTTTGCTCTTTTGCAGTCTTCTCACCAATCTGCACAACATCAGTGTATTTATAGTCATCATAAAGATATTTCACTTCCGCAAGTCCTTCACGTACAAGTTTTTCTTGAAGCAATACACCATCTACCCAAATCCAAGCTAATGTTCTTCCATACTTGTCTTCTTTCGTTTCCTCATACTCTAATTTTATTTCTTGAGCACCTTTTAAAATATCACAAGCATAAACACTCGCTTCCTCACCAAAAGGATCGGCAGGTGTATTACCTTTCGCGATTTCAGGTGCATCAATCGCAAGAAAACGAACCTTTTTATCTTCACCACCAAGATTAAAATGTGCTGTATCTCCATCAATACAACTAATTAATGTAACTTGATCTTTTGGCGTTGTGTAGCCATTGTATATCTCATATGCAGAAAACAATAAAAATAGAATTAACAGTATTCCTAAATACTTACTATTTTTCTTTTTCATCATCTCTTTTTTTATTTTCTTACTTGTTATCATTTTATCACCATTGACTATTGTACACTAAATCAAAAATTTAATGTATCCTTAACAATTTAAAAACTGGATTTTACTCCAGTTTCTTACTAATCCTTTGTTTGTTGAATAATGTCTATCAATGTTTCTTTTGGTGCAGCTCCTGGTAAATACCCCAATAATGTTCCATCAGGTTTATACACAAATGAAGTAGGATATCCTGTGACACCATATAAACTAGATATCGCTCCATCTTCATCAAAGAGGAACGTCATATCTTCATAGCCATTCTCCGCAATAAACTTTTCAATTCCTGTTTGATCGGTTTCTTGACCATAATTCGGTCTTGTAACCACCAAGATTTTAAGCGACTCATCTTCTTTTTGAAGTTCCTGTAGAATTGGCAGTTCTTGTTTACAATACGTACACCATGTCGCAAAGAATGTTACAAAAACAGTATCTCCTTTGTAATCGGTTAATGTATGGCTTTCACCGTGTTGATCGAGTAATGTAAAGTTATAAACTTCCATTTCATTCTCAGCAGTTTGAGTATTACCTTCATTATCAGTTGTTGGCGTTGGTGCGACAACTGCACTTTGTTTCTTTAACGAAACAATTTCAGTTGATGCATTCACAACCATCCAGCCACCCATAATTAAGATTAAAACTCCACCAATTGTTACTGTGTATTTCATAATGTTTTGATTCTTTTTTAATAAATTCAAAATTTCTTCTGTAAATATTCCCAACAATAAAAACATTAGTATAAAGCCTAAGGCATATGCAAGTATATATAAATTTCCAATCCATACACTTGTTGCATTAGCAGCTAAGATAAATGCACTTGATAACATTGGGCCAATACAAGGAGTCCATGCAAAACTAAAGAAGAACCCTAATAAGAATGCCTTTAAAAAATTCATCTTACTCAAATCCATTTTAATTGGAAGACGATATTCACCTTCTAACAATGGAAATCTTAGAATTTTTAAATGAATACATCCAAACACAATTAATAACATTCCACCAATCATCGAAAAGACTAATTGATACTCTAAGAAGAATTCTTTAAACGTTGATATTGATAAACCAGCGATAAAAAATACCATTGATATCCCTAATACAAAGAATAAAGATGTAAATAATACTTTTGAACGCTTATAAACTATATTCCCATTTTCATCAGTTGTTTTTGCATCAGCAGTTAAATAACCAATATACAAGGGAATCAGCGGGATTACGCAGGGTGAAAAGAACGATAACATTCCTTCCACAAACAGCGTTACAATCGTTGCCTGTGAACCCA
Source organism: Anaerorhabdus sp. (assembly GCF_036657415.1). Classification (NCBI taxonomy): domain Bacteria; kingdom Bacillati; phylum Bacillota; class Erysipelotrichia; order Erysipelotrichales; family Erysipelotrichaceae; genus Anaerorhabdus; species Anaerorhabdus sp. Next base: position 23,496 of record NZ_JAVXGL010000010.1, read on the forward strand.
TAAAATCACTCCTAACTAATTACTTCAAAAATGCGAAGTACAGTAATACAATAACACCTAATATAATTCGATAATAGCCAAACACTTTGAAGTCATGTTTACGAACATAACTCATGAATGTTTTAATCGCAATAATAGACACCACAAACGCAGTTACCATTCCAACAACCAAAAGCATGATACCTGCAAAATCCAATGCAACTTTGAGTTTTAATAGCTTTAACAAACTTGCACCAAACATCATCGGAATCGCTAAGAAGAAAGAAAATTCTGCCGCAACTGGTCGAGCACACCCAAGTAAGACCGCCCCTAAAATAGTTGCCCCACTTCTTGATGTACCTGGTATTAATGCTAAAACTTGGAATATTCCAATGAATGCTGCTGTCTTATATGTTAATTGGCCAAGTGAATTGATTGTTGATTTATTTTTTCTTGATTCAATCCATAGAAACGCAAACCCATAAACAATTAAAGTAATTGCAACTGTTACTGAATTATATAAATACTTATCGATTATATCATCAAATAAGAAACCAATTATTGCTGCTGGTACTGCTGCAATTGCAACTTTATACCATAAATTCATTGTATTCTTAAAATGCTCAGGATCTTTTTTACTCTTTGCAAAAGGATTTAATTTTGAGAAGTATAATAAAAGCACCGCTAATATACTTCCAAACTGAATTACAACCATGAACATATTCACAAATTCTGTACTCATTTGCATTGGAATAAGCTCATTCACAATAATCATATGCCCTGTACTACTAATTGGTAACCATTCGGTAATCCCCTGAATTATACCCAAAATAATAGCTTTTATTATTTCTATAAAAATCATATATTTCCTCCAATTCCTCGCCACATTATACCATATTCCATGTATTAGTTTCTTACAATTTAGTAATCTTCTTTGAATAAACTATCGTTATAAAAAGCCAACAATTCTGTTAGCTTCATCTATTTATCTATTATTTTCTATAGTTTTCAGTAAGTAATTGAACTCGTTTCAATAGAATCAACGCAATTACTGCTCCCGCAAATCCTTGTACAATATTTGCTGGTACGGCTGAAAGAGAAACAATAGCACTACCATACATAATCCACTCTGTCACAAAATAGCCACCTACCATGATAATAATAGCCAAAGCATAGGCAGTCCATTTAATCTTTGAACCAAATTTTGCAAATAAGATTGAAATCACAACACCTTCTAATCCTTTTATAATAAGTGTTGGTATCGCATATTGTGCATATCCACCAATTACATCAGCCAAAGCACTACCAATTCCACCCACAACAAATGCATGAAATGGATTCAATACGGAACAGAATAACATAATCATACTCTCTCCTAAATTGAAATACCCACCTAAACTATTTGGAACTTTAATATACATCGTTGTTACAAATACCAATGCCGCTGCTAACCCTGTAAGTGTAAATTCTTTTAATTGTTTATTCATTTTCTTCTCCCACACTATATTTGATAATTTTTTCTGCTACATCTTTACTACAAACTACACAAATTCTTCTACCTTTATCTTCATCTTTTAAAAACTCAACCGTACTTGTTTGTTTTAACATTTGAATGATTGATAAGTCTGAGTACGGAATAATACATTCTATTTCCTCTGTTGTTGGATATACCATTTCTTCAATGCGCTCCAACAACTCTTCAATTCCTTCATTTGTTTTAGTCGAAACATAAATACCATCATTTTTTGTTCGTTCATCAATTAAATCACATTTATTATAAACATTGAGTATTGGAAGTTGATTCGCTTCAATTTTTTTCAATACATCCATTGTCGCAATTTCATGATATTCAATTTGTGTACTACTTGAGTCAAATACTTGAACTAAACAGTCTGCTTCTTTTATCGCAGACAATGTACTTTTAAATGCTTCAATCAAGTCTAAAGGAAGATTTGATACAAATCCAACTGTATCAAATAACAAAAATTCTTTACCACTGGCAAACTGTACTCTTCTAACACTTGTGTCCAATGTTGCAAACAACATATCTTTCTCAAATACTTGTTTATCTTCTTGTGAATGATTAATTTTCAAAAGTGCATTCATCAATGAAGATTTTCCTGCATTTGTATATCCAATCAACGCAACCATTGGCAAATTCGATTTAATTCGTTGTGCTTTTTGAATATTTGTTTGTGTTTGGAGTGCTTTTAACTCTTTCTTCAAGTTGCTGATTCTTCTTTCAACTTCTCTTCTTTTGAGTTCTAAAGATGTTTCACCTTTACCCCTATTTTTGACTCCTGATCCACCACGTTGTTGATCACCATGATTATCTGAGTAAATAAGTCGTGGTAGTTCATAGCGCAATCTAGCCATTTCTGTTTGAATTTGTGCTTCACGTGTACGTGCACGAATTGAAAAAATAGTGAGAATCAATCCTGTTCTATCAAATACATCACAATTACAAATTGCAGCTATATTACTGATTTGTAATGGCGATAAATTATTATAAAAGACAATATTTTCTATTTCTAGTTTCTCACACAATTCATTGATTTCAATTAATTTTCCACTACCTACACACGTTTGCCGATCAACCGTGTCTAAATTTTGGAGAATAACTTCAATCACTTCATAATTACATGCTTCACATAGACGCTTACACTCTTCAATTTCTTCAGCAAAAATCGCTGTTGATTTAGAGGTGTTAACACCAACTAAAATAACTTTTTCCATTAACACACATCCTTTCAACTTTTTCTAGTATACTACTAAGTATTTCAAAAAACCACTTTAGTTATATACAAGTACCTTAAGAATTCAAAAAACCATAAAAACATGCATTTTCCTTTGTTTTTAAGCAAATTTACTGCTTTACTTTTCTAGAAATGTGCTAAAATTAAACCATGGAGGATATATTAATTATATGGCAGACATTACTAAAACAAAAAAAGTATTAGCTGAAGAATTAGCTACTGAAATGGGAGTAACAAAGAAAGCTGCAAATGATGCTGTTAACTTCATCTTTGCTCAAATGACTAAAACTTTGAAAAAAGGTGGAACTGTAGATATTAACGGTTTCGGTAAATTCACTGTTAAGAAAAGAGCAGCACGTGCAGGTATTAACCCATTAACTAAAGAAAAAATTAAAATTAAAGCTGCTAAGGTTCCTGGATTTAAAGCATCAAAAACTCTTAAAGACGCTGTAAAATAGTAAAATAAAATGATAAGTAGATTAACTCTACTTATCATTTTTTATTATATCGTTCCTCAAAATCTTTAACTGTCATTGGTTTTGCAAAATAATAACCTTGTATCAAGTCACAACCCATTTTTTTAAGTAAGTCCACTTGTTCTCTACTTTCAACACCTTCAGCTACTGTTTTCATATTTAGATTCTTTGCCATTTCAACAATACTTCTAACAATTGAATAGGCACGTTTGTTTTCGTCATCATTTATTTTAAAGAAAATACCATCAATTTTTAATGTGTCTGCTTGAATTTCTTTTAAACGATTCAAAGAAGAATATCCACTTCCAAAATCATCAACTGAACAAGTAATACCTAACTCATGTATTCGATTTATAAAATTTATTATGCGTTGGGTATCTTTATAAATAGCACTCTCTGTAATCTCGAATTCGATATATTCAGTAGGAACTTTATATTTTTGTATCATAAAAATATAGTCATCCAAGAAATTGGTTTTTTCAAAATTCAACTGTGATAAATTGACAGATATCTTAACACATTTTTTATCTTCTTCAATCCATCTACTAATTTGTTTACAAGTTTGTTCAAAAATATAATGATCCAGATGAAGAATAAATCCATTTCTTTCAAAAAGTGAAATAAACTCATTTGGATAAATCATTCCATATTTTCCATGCCATCGAACTAATGCTTCAGCTCCCACCATTTCTTCACTATCTGTTGAATATTTTGGTTGAAGATATAGTTTGAAATCTTCATTCTTAAGTGCATCTTCCATTAAATCTTCTATTTCTTTTTCACGCATTAATTCTAAATTATACTCTAGATTGTAAATACTATAGCGTGTTCGTGTACCTAGACTTATTTGATTACCCGAAAGACTGAATTTTGCACGGTCGATCATTAGCTGACAATTACTTTCAGGATCTTCTTCGACATTTACAATGTAGACGCCATAGTTGATAACTGGTGGACTAATTTCAAATTTGTTATCACGTAGACTATCAGAGAATTTATCGCCCCATTCTTCAAAGCGTTTTGCAAGTTCACTTTCATTTGTATAATTCAAAAATAATATGAAATGATCCGCAGACATTCGACCAATCAATTCATCATCCGCAAGACTCTCTTTAAAAATAGCGTTTAAAATTACAAGAACACCATTACCGACTTCTCTACCGAAAAGTTCATTTACTATCCTAAATTTATCAAGATTTGTATAAACAATTGCATGCCTAGAATTGTGTTTAAATCGCAAATGTTTTTCCACGGATAAAATAAAATGTTGAGTTGTGCTTGTTTTTGTAAGTGAATCAACAAACGCTATTCTTTCAATCTCTTTCTTACCTTTAAAATAACGATAATAAAGCATGATTGATAAACCCATTCCAATAAATATCACAAACCCTAAAAACATATAGGTACTTGTCATAAATAGTTTGGTTTGCGCATTTACAACATCAACTACTACGGATACTACAAAATACATCTTTTCAATGCCAATAGGACTGTATGACACATATTCGCGCTTACCATCAATTTCTAGGATTACATCACCGAATTTATTTTCACTAATATCCTCCTTCATTTGAACAATTGATTCCTCGTTTTGAGTTGCACTCTTCTCAGCCATTCTAAAAAAATTATAATCTCCCACACCAGTAACATCAGTAACATTTGAAACAACCAGTGTCCCATTTGGTGTCATAATATTTATCTTTGCCATCTTATCAAATGCATCGATATTAATATTTTTTTCAAAAATGTTTAAATCATATACTGTCGATATTCCTACGATTTTTCTACCATTTAACAAAAGATCATCAATCGCCTTAGAAAAAATTAACACTCTTTGATCATTAGAATCTGATGCTAAGTAAACGGAGTTAACTCTTTCATCTACTGTAGATGAAATGAATTTCTGTCCTGTCCCTATTACTTCATCACCTTCTGATGTATAAATTTCGCCATTTTCACCAATTACAAATACATCGATAAAATTCCATAAATCCTTTTCTCTTTCAGCTATCGCAAAGAATTTATCAAACGTTTCTATATTTTCGTCAATTGCACTCATATATAGAATTTCTAAATAATTAAAATTATATTTTATTTCTTTCGCAACACTACTACTCATTTGATTTGATAACTCATTTAAGTAGTAGCGATTTTCTTTCTCAAATGTCGTATTCAAATAAGAGAAATACATAAAGCTAATACCTGTTAAAATTAAGCCAAAAACAACAATAACTGCTAATGCAATCACTGTTGTTTTATTAGTTTTTATTCTAAAATTGTTTGGTTGTTTCATGGGTATGTTCTCTCTTCTTCTTTATTATAGAATTTAGTTGTATGAGAATCAAGGATTACGCTTTAGACCTACCAGCCACCACCAGATGAGCCACCAAATCCGCCACCCGAGAAGCCTCCGCCGCCGCCAAAGCCGCCGCCACCAAATCCACCACCTCCATTAGGAAATGATCCTCCGCCAGAAGATACTTTAACTGGTGGAATTGGGTTTTGAACAACATTCATATGACGTGTCATTGAATGAATCATATAGTAATTAAACATCATTGAGTTTGAACCTACATACCATGTTGGTGGTTCTAACTCAAAATCTTTGAAGTGATTACTCCATACATCACTTAATCCTAATGCATAAGCATAAGGAAGAATATGATAGAAATATTGTGGATCTTCTTTAACTAACATATCTAAACGATCTTTCTCTGCGACACGAATAAATTCTTTTAATCCTAAAACTTGACCGAAATATCGTACTCCTTTAGGCGTTCTTTTTAACATAAAGTTAGATATGAAACAAATTAAAGCAGTAATGACAAAAATCAAAATAAGTAATACATATTGAGAAACTCCTAATATCGTTATTGTAATGAAACATCCAAGGAATACTACTCCAATAACTACAATGCCCGCAATTAATAGACCAAATTTACTTGCACTATCATCATGCCAACGTTGCACACCAATATTTTGGATACTTGATCCAATAAGAATAAACACCATAACTAGTGCAAAGGCAAGAATCGCACCTAGTGAACTATAGGTTGTTGTATAAACCGCAATCGCCATGAATACTGATAACGGAATTGCCGCAAGTAATCCTACAATCGTTCGCAATGCAAATGATTGTGTTGTATAAATCTTATTTGCTTTTAATTGGAAATATTCTCTAACCGCAATCTTAGATTGTGAAAATTCATCATAAATATCACCAGATAGTTCTGAAGCTGTTATTTCTTCTTTATTTTTAAACATACCTTTGAATAAAATCTTTTCATAATGGTGTGCAGTTTCATCCAAGTCTTTAATTTTTTTAAATGTTAAGTCTTTTTTAGTTTCTTCAATTGTAATATAACCTTTATTCGCCCAATCAAAGATTAATGAAGTTACATCGCGATTATCGACACTACCATCAATAACATATCCAACTCCAGCACTACTCAAACCAGCAGGCGCTTTGAATTCAACAGTTTGAACAACTTTGTCATCCTTACCATATTTATAGAATAAAAGGATAGCCCCTAATAGAAGTACAACTCCAAACCCAACTGAGAAAATGTACCATTCAGAGTAGGTTGGAAATGCAAAATAATTTTCTGGTAAATCAAGTTTTACCGTGATCGCATTTCCACGAGGAAGTGTTCCTGTATAACTTCCTTCAATTACATTACCATTAACTTGGTATGTTAAATTGCTATCAACATTTTGTCCATCAGTATAGAAATAAAGTTTACTTGCATCAAAATCTTTAGGCATAGTTATCTTAAACGTAACACCATTTATATTCGTATCCCAATTATCAGAAATAATATTTTGATAAAATGATTGAATACCATTTAAATCCAAATCCTTCGCATGAATATCATATGAAATTTTATATGTTTCAACTGGATCAGCATAATAATCTCCACTTCCTAATCGAATCGCAATTCCATATTCTTGATTATCAATTTCTTTATCTTGATTTGATAAAACTTTTACATTGCTTATTGGAAACTTATAATCACGCACATAAGTCTTTCCATCAACATTCCACTTTACATCTTTATATACTGTCGGTATATGAATATAAATACCATGCAGTCTCTCTCTAAAACTTACATTCAATGTTTCCGTTACATGATACGTTCCATCTTCCTGTACAACAATTTGAACATCGTAATGATCGATATCAAATCCTTCTTCTGCATGCACAATTTGCGTTGTACAAAAGAACAAGAAAACAGATAAAATTGTGAATACTATTTTTTTTATTCTACCCATTGTTACCTCCTAAAAATAAAATATCGCATGCGCGATATTTTAAAATTGAACTTTCACGTTTTCACGTTGCGCTTCGTCAGTTACTTCGAACATAGGTTTTCTACGGAAACCAAATATTCCCGCAATTAAATTACTTGGGAACATTTCACAACGATTGTTGAATTCTTTTACTACACCATTGTAGTATTTTCTAGAACTAGCAATTTCGTCTTCCATTTGTTTAAGTTCTGTTTGAAGTTGAATAAAGTTTGTATTTGCTTTTAAATCAGGATAACTTTCAGTAAGTGCAAACAAACGTCCCATTACTCCAGCTAAGCCTTTTTCAGCATCAATTTTATCTTCAATTGTATTGGCTGAAGCTGCTTTATTTCTTGCGTTAATTACCGCCTCAAGAGTTTCACTTTCATGCTTTGCATAACCCTTTACAGTTTCAACTAAATTTGGAATTAAATCATAACGTTTCTTTAGGTAAACATCCATTGTGGAAAATGCTTCCTCAACTTTGTTCTTCCAGGTAATAAATGTGTTATAAGTTGATACTACCCAAACAAGTAATAAGACTACAATAACAATAAGTGCTATCCACATAAAATTTCTCCTTTTTTGTATAACACATATTATAGCACAACCATAATAGAAAAACTATTATATAAACTGGAGTACTATTTGATATAGAACCTCAAGAACACCGCAACAAATCATGACTAAAACAGGATCTTTTTTAAATTTACGTAATAAAATCATAGCTAGTACGAAATAAGCAATTGACCGTACCTCAATATTATTCAAGGCAAAGAGAATTGTTCCACTTGTGAAAATTGTTGGAACTAAGATAATAATTCCTGCTGTCGCAATCATCGCAACTACCGCTGGTCTTAACACCTCTAAAACACCTTGTAAAATAGATAGATTCTTATACTTGTTATAAAGCCATGCAAGAATTGTTACGATGATACATGAAGGTAAAACATTACCTAGGGTCGCAACGATTGATCCTGGTATACCTGCTACTTGATTACCTACAAATGTTGCGGCATTAATCGCAATTGGACCAGGAGTCATCTGAGAAATGGTAATTAAATCTGTAAATTCTTGTAATGTGATCCATGCAAACTTATCCACAACTTGTGCTTGAATAAGTGGTAGTGCTGCATATCCACCACCAAAACTAAATGCCCCAATTTGCAAGAAGACTAAGAAAAGATCAAATAATATCATACTTGTATACCTCTTTTCTTTTCGCGAATAATTGTACGCACTACACCAAATAATCCTACTGTTATAATGATATAGACAACATTTAATCCAAATACATAATTAGCTACAAACGCCAAAATCATAATTCCAATAAGTACAAGATTCTTTGTCTTTACTACATCATTGCCCATATCATAAACAACAGAAACAATTACCGCTGCCACACCCGCTTGCATTCCTTTAAGTACTGCTTGGATATAGATATTTTGTTTAAAAGACTCATAAAAAAAAGAAATTGTCGTTAATATGATGAAGGGCGGTAATACTGCCCCTAATATTGATAATAGTACTCCTGGTATTCCACCTAATTTAAAACCTACTACAATTGCACCATTTATTGCGATTGGACCTGGTGCTGATTGTGCAATCGCAGCCAAATCTAACATTTCTTCTTCATCTATCCAATGCAATTCATCTACAAACTTACTTTTCAACAAGGTGATAATGACATATCCCCCACCAAAAGTGAAAGCACTCAAATATAATGTTGAAATAAATAGTTTAAAATAAACATTTTTTTTCACGTTGAACTCCCCCATCTGTGCTAATTATAGACCTTGTACTTTAATAATTAAAATACTATAATTCTATTATATTAATAGCCAATTAGCTATAAGGAGAAAATCATGACTATCCGCCATATCGAAATATTCTTAGCCGTATGTTCTGCCGATAATAATATTACAAAAGCATCCCATAAATTATGTATTAGCCAGCCCTCTGTAAGTGTCGCAATACAAGAAATTGAAAAGGATTATGGAATCCTCTTATTTGATCGAATTGGAAAACGTTTATTTCTAACTGAAGCCGGACAGAAATTCAAAGACTACGCATTAAGAATATCTTCCATCATTGATGATATGGACAAGCAATTAAGAAATTGGGATTCATTTGGAATATTACGAATTGGGTCTAGTATTACTATTGGTTCACAATTCATGCCTTACTTTGTAAAAGAATTTTCATCACTTCATCCCTACGTAGATATTAGAGTATCAGTAGAACCTTCTAATTTACTAGAAGAAAGATTATTACGAAATGAAATCGATTTAGCTTTTGTAGAGACTCCCATCCATGCATCCAGTCTAGTTGCAGTACCTTTCTCTGATGATGAATTGACAATCATCTGTTCAAAAGATGCACCATTTAAAAACAATCAAGTATTATCCCTTGAAGAATTTAAACAACAAAAATTCTTATTGCGTGAACTAGGAAGCGGTACTCGTGAAGTATTTGATCAAGCTTGTAAATTCGCAAAAATTGCAGTTACCCCTACTTGGGAAAGTACAAGTAACACTGCATTGATTAACGCAACAATTAAAAATCTTGGTATAGCGATTATCTCCAAGCGATTAATTCACGAGGTATTATCTAGGGATGATATCAAACAATTAATAGTAAAAGAACTTCAACTAAAACGTTCTTTCTTCATCATTCAACACAAAGATAAAGTACTTGCAACTTTGCAAAAAAACTTTATTGAAATATGTAAATCTTCCCATCTCTAGATATTCAATTCAATTGCACTACTACCAATATTGATATATAATAAACATGTTTCAACTGGGGTTGTCATGGTTTCGACAGGTTTATGTTTGATTTAAACTGCAGTGGAGTGGTGACCTTATCACCAAACAAAAAATAACTGGAAATAATAACAGATTATCTTTCGCTGCATAGTTGCCTAACAACAGGCCGCAGCGCCCTATCTTAAAATTGTCATTAGTTTTAATTTAGTGTACTCTTAATGAATAAGGTGAAGTCTAGCTTGGCGATGGATCCCGACAATTCTTACAAGCAAATTCAATCATCGTTGGCTTGCTTCGTTGTGATTGTCTTACTAATAGCAAGATAAACTGTAGACGTTTAAATGTGGGACTACTCTTGGACCGGGGTTCGACTCCCCGCAGCTCCACCAATTTAAGAAAATGCGATAGTTCTCATATCGGTTAGCCTTTATATTAAAGGCTTTTTTTTATGTTTAAATTACGCCACTTTTCTTTCATTCTTTGATTTATCTCTCTTATTTGATATAATACTAAAAAGTATAATATATTATAACGGAGAAATTATGAACGATATAAATCACAAAAAAAGAGGATTTACATTAATAGAGCTAATAGTTGTTATTGCAGTATTAGCTGTTTTAGCTTTACTTATTGTACCTAACATTACAGGCTACATTGAATCTTCTCAAAAAGTAACGTGTCAAGATAATATAAATACAATTATGCGGGCATACAAACAGGAAACTGCACTGGATACAAAAGTTTCTCTTGAAGAAATTGTGAATAATACAGATGGTACCTACTTTGCTGGTGCTGCTTCTTGTCCAAAGTCTCATAAAAAGTATGAAGTACTTTATGGCTATGGTATATATTGTGATGAACATAAGATTAGTTCCTTTGGAACTCTCACCATCTATGATGAATACATTGCAAAAGAAATGGCAGATTTAAACAAAAAAATAAATGCGTGTGGAACTGATAAGCAATGTATAAAAGATTTACTCGGTGTAGAATTTAAAAATAATGATATAATGCGTGAATATATTTTCAAAAAGAATGGTAATACTTGGGGGATGATTGATCCTGAGACACTTAAAAATGCTGGAATGGCTGGCACATGGTACTATCAACCATTCTATGCAGAAGGAAGTTGGACTGAAATATTATTTGCTTCAACAAACAACACTTCATCTGCAGGTTGGAACTCTGACTTATATTTCTTTGAAGGACAATGGTATAAGAAAAAAAGAGAATATAGATTCTCTCTTCCTTCACTGAATGGATTATCCACTGAGGCAATTCGCAATACATTTAATAACTCAAGTAACTTTGAAAAAATTAAGTAAAGAATCAACTCGCGTTGATTCTTTTTTTCACTTCATTTTGTGTCCAATATATAATTGCGCCAATTACTAAGATAAGTAATCCCACCGCAACAATTTGGAATGTAAATCCTGTTAATAGATATGCACTTGATACTAATGCAAGAATTGGTACAGTATATCCAAGTGGAACTTTAAATCCTGTGTCTCCACCTTTTTCGCGCAACTTCATCATTGCCAAAATACTTGGAACATTATGTAGGAATGATATAAATACCGATAACGAAATAAGATACATAAAGTCACCACTCACCACTAAAATTATCGCAAAAGCAAAGGTAACAATACTACTGATATAAGGTGCTCCATATTTATTTTTCTTTAAGAAACAACTTGGTAATAGTTCTTTTTCAGCCATGGATGATGCAATTACAGGAGCATCAAACGCAAACGAAATCGCAAGACCTCCAATTGAAACTAACATACCAATAATAATGATATTATAACCAAACCCGCCCCAAATTTGCTTGAAAGCCATCGCTGCTGGTAAAGTTTCCCCAGATAATGATGTACCAAGAATTCCAATACATACAAATGTGATTAGGCCATAAAGAACCGTACTTGTTAAAATTACAGTAACTAATGCTAGTGGAATATTACGTTTTGGATTTTCCATTTTAGCAGCTGCGACGGGTAGAAATGAAAAACCAATAAAAGCGTAGAATATAACGCTCAAGGCTTTCGCAAAATCAGTAAATACTGTTGAAAATGTATGTGTTCCTGCTGGCAAAATAATATTTAAATTCTCTGGTCTAACAAAAAATAGCCCTACTACAATGAATAAAATGATTATTGCTAACTTAGTTGTAGAAGAAATATTATTGAGTACTTTCATAATCAATGTTCCAAACAAATTGGCAATAAACAATAAAACCAATATGCCAATACCTACTAGATTATAAATCATTGGGTCTTTTAATGCAGGCATTACTCCTTGTAAAGTAGTCAAAAAGGCTGATGTTTCTGCAGCTAGAATTGTCACTGATAGAAACCAAATACTAAGTCCTACTTCAAATCCTGAAAACTTGCCAAATGCTTTATATACATACAACCATGCCGCACCATCTTCGCTATATCGCGATGCCAGTTCAGCATAACACAAGGCAATCATCAATACCATGAAACTAGTAAATAAGATAACTAAGAGGCTTGAAACCGCCATATCTTGGTATAACTTGCCTGGTAATAAAAATATCCCTGACCCAATGATTCCATTTATTCCTAACAAAAATATACTTGTAAATCCTATTTTCTTCGTCATGTCATTTCCCTTAGTCATTTAGGTACCACCCCTATGTATCTTTCTATAAAAAATGATAATTTCTTTATTCCTACTTTACAAGTCTAACGATTTTAGGTTTAACTTATATAAAATCTTGCCACAATACATGAAAGCAGTTAGTATTGTACAAGTTCAAGATAAACATAAAATAAAGTTAGGAGAACAGTTATGATATCACTCTCAAGTAGGCAAATTGAAATTGTGCAGTTTCTTATGCAAAAAACTGATTACATAACTATTGATGTTTTATCATCAATGTTTTCAGTAAGCCCTCGAACAATTCGATATGATTTAGACCAAATTAGAGCTTTTCTAGACGAAAACAAAATAAGCTTTGAAACTAAACCAAATCGTGGTTCCAAAATCAATGTATCCCCTGAACAACTGTCACACCTTAAATCAATTTTATTTTCATCAAAAGTTTTAAGTCGTGATGATCGTGTTTTGGTTCTCTCACTTTGTTTACTCATCCACCAACAAGTAACTTATGATTCACTCGCAGAATTATGTTCTGTTAGTAAGCAAACAATAATCACTACATTTGTACAAGTTGAGAAAAACTTTGCAGATTATAATATTGATTTGCAAAAAATCAAAGGACAAGGAATTGTCATTGTAGCTGATGAGTATACTATTAGAAATACATTTATCCGTCTAGTATCAAAACTATCATTTGAAAAATGGTTATTTGATTCAATACTTTCTACTTTATACAAAAATCCAGAGTTAACAGAAGCTATAGAAATTATTAAATCAATTGAAAGTGAAATGAAAGTTAGTTATCTAGACCATGAGAAAATCAAAATTATTCTTTGCTATTGCATTCATCGTTTCAACCATGGCTACTCTTTCACACAAGGTAAAACTGAAAGTGATTTTCAAAAAATTAAAAATCAGCCAGACTTTAATTCAATGATGAAATCTCTATCCCCTTTCCATTATAGCGAAGATGAAAAGATTTACTTCTGTTGGCTATTTATGAATGAAAAGAATACTCAACTTGATAACAGTGAATACAACGAAGATAAAGAAGCAAATGAAATTGCTAGATTCTTAATTGATAAACTTCGACAACTACAACCATTGGATGAAGAAGTTCGAACTTATTTTACAAAAGGGTTATCTATGCATTTAAAAGTAGCAATCTATCGTATTAGAAATAATATTGCTATACAAAATGAGCTTCTTGATCAAATTAAAATTAGTATTCCATTGATTTATGAATATACCAAGAATCAATTAATTGTTTTAGAGAAAACATATAACTTAGAATTTGATGAAAATGAAATCGCATATATTGCTATGTATATTGCTTCTGCCTATGAAAATAGTTTAAAAGTTGATATGCAAGTCAATGTATTACTTGTTTGTTCATTTGGAGTTGCAACATCCTCTATACTACGAACACGAATTGCTCAAATCATTCCTGAGTGTAACATTATAGGTCCTTTATCAAAAACAGATGCCGAGAAATATATTCAACTAAATACTGTGGATATGATTATCAGCACCAATGAAATGAATTTTAGTTCTGTACCTGTAATCTCAGTTAATCCACTCTTGTATCCCGATGATGTTGACTATATTAAGACAAGACTATTTCAGTTGTCTTATTCACAAATGTGTAATCACTTTCTACAGTCCTATGCAGATATTGATAAAGACAATTTCTCAAAAACGTACATTCATGATTTAGTTGATGCGGAAAATATACAAATTGTAGAAGACTGTGCTAGTTGGGAAGATGCAATTCAATTAGCTGCAAAACCATTATTAGATAAACATATTATTGAACCTAGGTACGTTGCAAAAATGATTGATGCTGTAAATAAATTAGGAACATACATGGTATTGGTTCCTGAAACTGCCTTTATTCATGCTGGAACTGAAGATGGAATTAAACATAACTGTACTTCTATCTTAATTCTTAAAAAACCACTTACCTTTGGAAACAAGAATTCCAAGATTGTACGTAACTTAGTCATTCTTGGCATAAAAAATAAAGATGAGAATTCTCTACTTGATCTTGTCTATATTTTTGAAAAGAAAACAAATTTAGAAATTTTAAAATCTGACCATATCACTAAAGATATTGTCTATGACTTACATGATTAGGAGGGTATTTATGCAAGAAGTAATTAACATGAGAAATATTAGAAATCATATTGAGGCTAACACTTGGCAAGAAGCTATCCAAGAAGCTGGTAATCTTCTTATTGAAGACAATAAAATAACACAGAATTATGTTGAAAGCATGATTCATAGTGTCTATGAAATGGGACCTTATATGGTCTTAATGCCGGGTTTTGCATTAGTACATGCGGCACCAAGTGAAGCAGTTAAGGAAAGTTCTATTTCACTGATTACACTTAAAAACCCTGTGACTTTTGGAAGTCCAAATGATCCTGTATCTGTCATTCTTTGCTTAGCTTGTGTAGATAAAACATCACATATGAATAGTCTACAAGTAATTGCAGAGAAGCTGATGGTTGAAGGTATGATTCAAAAACTAGCGAATTGTAATTCGAGCGAAGAATTATATTCGCTTATTAATCACAATTAGAAAGGAGGATGTCATGGCTACTATTAAGATTCAAACTGTATGCGGATTTGGATGCGGTTCTTCACTCATGTTGAAAATGAAAGTTGAAAGTATTATTAAAGAACAAAATTTTGATGCTGAAGCATTCTGTAGTGATGTCGGAACTTGTTGCTCCAATGACTGTGATGCTATTTTCATTTCAAAAGAATTAGCCGAACGCATCGAAGGCCGTGCAACAGTACCTGTAGTTGTTATCGAAAACTTCATGAATAAAACTGAAGTTGAAGAGAAAACTATTAATTTTCTAAAATCATTCATTAAATAAGGGAGGAAATTCAAATGATGAGTATATTTAATTTTATTATTAATGAGATCTTCAATCAAGGCGCAATCTTCTTAGCATTGATCGCTTGTATTGGACTAATTCTTCAAAAGAAATCATTTACTGATGTTGTTAGGGGTACAATGATGACAGCAATTGGTTTCTTCGTATTAAACGCAGGTACAGGACTAATTACTGGAAATTCAATTAATGGTATTGCAACTGCATTTAATACTATACTTCCTCAATCAGCTACACCAGCTTCAGTTGATATTGGTGGTATTTATGGTACTCAAATCGGTATCGTAATGGTATTGGCATTCGCAATCAACTTATTATTCGCACGTTTCACAAAATGGAAATCTGTTTTCTTAACAGGCCATATGTTATATTGGTTCCCATTTGTATTTATCGCTGCAGGTGTTAATGCAGGATTAACAGGAACTAAACTAATTGTTCTTGCAACTGTATTTACTGCAACTTATATGATTGTATCACCTAACTTAATGCGTCCATTTGTTAAAGAAGTAACTGGTGATGATTCATTCACAATTGGTCACCCAACTACTGTTCTTTCTATAATTTCTGGTCTTCTTGGTAAAGTGGTTGG
Source organism: Anaerorhabdus sp. (assembly GCF_036657415.1). NCBI lineage: Bacteria > Bacillati > Bacillota > Erysipelotrichia > Erysipelotrichales > Erysipelotrichaceae > Anaerorhabdus > Anaerorhabdus sp. The sequence goes on from NZ_JAVXGL010000010.1 coordinate 39,882, forward strand.
TAACAAAGAACAATCTACAGAAAAACTTGTTTTCCCTAAATCATTAGGTTTCTTACGTGAAGTATCAATTACAGGTTCAATCGTTATTTGTTTAACATATATTGTTATTGCGATTATTCTTCAAGTAAATGGATTTGATCCAGCAGTTGTTTGGGGATATGCAGATGGTACAACTGGTATCTTCACATACATCTTCACTCATTCAATCTACTTTGGTGTTGGTGTAACTGTAATGCTTCAAGGTGTTCGTATGTTAATCGGTGAAATCGTTCCAGCTTTCAAAGGTATTGCTGAAAAAGTGGTACCAGGTGCTATTCCTGCATTAGATGCTCCTGTTATTTTCGGATATGCTCCAAATGCATTAATTCTTGGATTCATTGTTGCGATGATTACTTCAACAATTACAATTATCTTAACTGCTGGTATGTTCCCAACTGTTATCATTCCACTCACATTCACTTGTTTCTTTGAAATTGGATGTGCAGCAATTATTGGTAATGCTACTGGTGGTATCAGAGGATGTGTCATTGGTGCAGCTGTTTCAGGAATTATCATGGTATTGCTTGTTGGATTTGGATCTTACTTCTTCAACAACACAATTCAATCTTGGATGCTAGTTTATGGTGGACAAGACTTCTCACTATGGGGAATTCTTGAAGGCTTAGTGGCTTCATTTATTCGTTAATGAAAAGAAAGCATTCCTTCGGAGTGCTTTCTTTCTTAGAATTTTCCATTGATAACTTATTACACAAGGAGGATACTTATGAATTTTGATTATTTAAAGGAAATAAAAAACTTAATTGCTACAATTGAAAAAGATGAAATGCAACACATGGAAGAATGTACACAATTATTAGCTGATGCCGTCTTAAATAAAAAATCTATTTACATTTTCGGTGCAAGTCACGCTGGAATATTAAGCCAAGAAATGTACTATCGTGCTGGTGGATTAATGTTGATCAATCCGATTTTCGGTAGAGAAGTTCTACTTGATATTTCACCAATTACTCATACAAGCAAAATGGAAAGACTTGTAGGTTATGGAACATCCATCGCTGAAACAGTTGATTTCAAAAAAGATGATGTATTACTTGTTCACTCTGTGTCAGGAAGAAATCCTGTTACTATTGAGATAGCAAAATATGCAAAAGAAAAAGGATGCAAAGTAGTTGGTATTACAAACCTATCCTATTCTAAGTCTGTAACTTCACGTCATCCTTCTGGAAAAAACATGTATGAATATTGTGATGTTGTTCTTGATAACCATGGTGATATTGGAGATGCTTGTGTAAGTATTGAAGGACTTGAACAAAAAGTAAGTCCAACTTCCACAGTCATTGGTTCTATTATGCTCAATACAATTGTAGCTGCAGTAACACAAGCACTCGTTAATCGTGGTATGGAACATCCTCCTATTTTCTATAGTGCTAACTTAGATGGCGGAGATGAACTTAATCAAAAACTTTACGAGGAATATAAAGATTCTATTCATTATAAATTCTAAAATAAAGCTCAGTTTAGTTTTTAACTTAAACTGAGCTTTTACTTACTAAATTACTTGAGTATGTGTGGCACCTAAACGAATTGCTAATTTACATAATTTATTTGCCTCTTGTTCAGAGGTAATTGTATTCCCAATTTCTTTTATGCCTTCTTCTCTTACACCGAAAGGACGATACCGTAATAGTTTATAAATTGTTTTGTCTTGAATTATTTTACTGACCTCTTCCACTGTTTTTTTATTTTCTTGCGGACTATTAGGCAATAAAACAGTTCTTACTTCTGCTAACTTATTTGCCTGAACTAAGTATGTCAAATTACTTAAAACACTTTCATTAGATACTCCTGTTAAATATTCATGAAACTTATTATCTACTGCTTTCACATCCAACATAACCCCATCGCTTATATCCAATAATTCTTTATAATCTTTAAAGTCATGAAAACCATTGGAATCAATAAGACATGTTAAGCCCTCTTTTTTGGCTTTTTTGAATAACTCTAAGAGAAAATCTGGATGATTCATACATTCCCCACCACTTACAGTTATTCCTCTGATAAACCCTTTTTGTTTACGTATTTCTTTCATCAATTCATCTGTTGACATCATTCTAATTTTAGGCGATGCCATATGTTTGCATATCTTTATGCATGTATCACAATCAACACATTTAGTTTGATCCCATACAACTTTTTTCTTTACAACTGTTAATGCCTTTGTAGGACATGTTTTAACACAATCCCCGCAATGAATACACATGTGTATTGTTTCTGGATTATGGCAATATAAACATGTAAAAGGACACGATTGTAAGAAAATAGAAGTTCTATTCCCTGGACCATCTACATTTGAAAATGGAATAATTTTATTTACCGGCGCTTTAATCATATTTATTACCTCCACTCTATTTTATCATCTTTATAAATTAAGCGTACATACTTTTTATTTAACTAAAAGTATAAAGTACTATTTTATGAAGTT
>NZ_JAVXGL010000011.1:0-42064 GCF_036657415.1 Anaerorhabdus sp.
GGTATGGTTTCGGAGCAGTAACAATATTCATAGCATTAGCTGCAGGTGCTGATGCTACTCAAGCGTTTATTAGTTCATTACCACCATTTGTTATGGGGGGACTTCAAACAGCAGCAGGATTATTGCCTGCATTAGGATTGGGAATTTTATTAAGTATGCTTTGGGATAACAAAAAGGCGATTTATTTCATTTTGGGATTTATCTTAGTAGTATATTTGAATATTCCAACATTAGCTTTAGCGGTGATCGGAACATTCTTAATGTTGACAGATTTTTATAAAAATCAAGAACTTTATAGTATTAGAAAATTAGCTACAAGTAAATCTGCTGAAGTTAGAACAGAAGAGGAGGACTTCTTCAATGAGTAGCATAAAAGATAATAAGATGTTGAAAAAAATATTAAATAGAAGCTGGACTGTTGGTGCTGCATATAATAATTTACGTGGACAAGGACATGGTGCAATTTATTGTTTATTTCCTATATTCGATAAATTATATCCTAATCCAGAAGACCATGATAAAAAGGTAGAAGCAATAAAAAGGCATGAAGTATTTTATAATATAACTCCTCAAGTAAATACTGTAGGGTTAGGATTATTTGCGGCTTTAGAAGAAAAAATAGCAATTGATGATAGTTTTGATAAGAAAACTGTTAATGCTATTAAAACTGCAATTCAGGGTCCAGCAAGTGGCATAGGAGATGCTTTATTCCAGGTAACAATTAAACTGATTGCAGCAAGTATAGGATTAAGTTTTGCACAAAATGGTTCACCTATCGGAGGTATTCTATTTTTCTTGATATTTAATCTTTGTAGTTATTTTTCGCGCAAATATTTATTAAAGTTTTCTTATAATGCAGGAGAAAAAATTGTTGCAGCAGCATCGGAAAGCGGTGTATTGAAAATGTTAACTGGCGCAGCATCAATTATTGGATTATTCATGGTTGGAGCAATGGTAGCAAATTCTGTAAAATTAAATATTGGATTAAGTTGGGAAGCAGCAGGAGGAGTAATTGCAGTACAAAGTTTCTTTGATTCAATTATGCCACAATTCTTACCATTTGTAGTTACTTTATTAGTAACTTATGCAATACGCAAAAAAGTGAATGCAAATTTAATAATGATTTTAATAATTGTTATATCAATTGGTGGAAAGGCTGTAGGACTATTTTAACTAGGAGGAGAGAAAAATGTTAGTAACAATGGCAGAGATTTTAAATAAAGCTAGAAAAGAGAACTATGGTGTTACAGCTCCTAATGTTCAAAGCGAAGACACAGTAAGAGCAGTTATTAGAGTTGCAGAAGAATTAAATGCTCCTATGATTATTGATGTAAATGCTTTTATTCATCCAGATTTACCGTGGTTTATAAATATGATTAGAGAGTTAGCAGCGTTATCAACTGTCCCAATTGCTATCAATCTAGATCATGGAAGATCTTATGAAGATGTAATGATAGGTATTCGTTCAGGTTGCACATCGGTAATGGTAGATCGTTCAAGTTTGTCATATCAAGAAAATGTTGATCAAACTAAAGAAGTGGTAAAAATGGCGAAAGCTCTAGGGATAAGTGTTGAAGCGGAATTAGGTCATGTAGGAATGGGCGATAATTACGCGGTAGATGGAATCAGTAATTTAACAGAACCTGAAGAAGCCGCTAAATTTATTAAGGAAACAGGAGTTGACTGCTTAGCGGTTGCTATTGGAACAGCACACGGTAGATATAAAGGAACACCACATATTGATTTTGAAAGATTAGCTAAAATTGTAGAAGCATGTGGAGAAGTTCCGTTAGTTTTGCATGGTGGATCAGGTACTGGTGATGAAAATTTAGCAAGAGCAGTTAGAAGTGGTATTCAAAAAGTTAATTTAGCAACTGAATTAGTGGTTGCAGGAAAAGAAGAGCTAGAAAAATTCATTGAAGATCCAAATTTTGATAAATGGAAACTAATTCCTACTTTTATTAAAGGGTATAGTGATCGTTTAGCACATTATGTAAAACTATTTGGACAAGATGGAAAAGCTTGGACTAAATAGAGGAAAACATGATTAAATTTCTTATTGCAGGACATGGATATTTGGCAGATGGAATTAAAAGCACAATATCAATTATTATGGGTGATGAAATAGCTAATCAAATAATGACATTAAATGGGTTTGTTGAAGATGGTTCGATGGATGTGAATGGAGATATCGAAAAAATTATAAACTCAATTGATGAAAATGATAAATTGATCATTTTTAGTGATTTAATGCATGGTAGTATTAATCAATTTTTAATTCCATATATTGATGAAAATAGAATATATATCATATCAGGAATTAACTTTCCATTAGTGTGCGAAATAATTTCAAAATATATATTCGGTAATTTGGAAGAAGTTAATGTTGATGATTTAAAGGATGACATAGAAAAAGCTAAACAAGAAATTATTTATGTAAATGAATATGTAAAAGAAAATTCATTTGAAAAGAGTGATGATGAATTCTTTAGTTAGGAGAAGAAATGATAAGATTTGTAGATGCATGCGGTAAAGCAGGAAAAACAATCGTAGCACGTTTATTACCGAGTACTGATTTAATAGAAGGTATTGAAGAAGTATGTAAAAAAAATAATGTGAAACATGCTTATGTTTCATGCTTTGGTAGCTTTTCAAAAACAGGGTATATGTATTTAGTTCCCAAAGAGGATGCAAAAGTTGGAGCGGGATATGGAGATGTTATTACGGTTGATGGACCTGTAGAATTTTTAAATGGAACAGGTGTTGTATGTCAAAATAAAGAAATATATGATATTCATTTCCATGCAACAATGTGCGATAAGACAGGTAGAGTATTTGGAGGTCATATAGTAAAGGGATATACACCAACATTAACAACAGTAGATTTGATGATTTTGGAAATAGAAGATGTTGAGATGTTGAGATGTTTTGACGAAGAAACAGGATTAACCCAATTTTTGCCAACTAAATAATGTAATGTTGAGAGGTTAGCGTAAGTTAACCTCTTAATTATCTTGGAGGTTATATGAATGAATTGATAGAAAAAAAACTATTTGGCGTGATTGCAGATGATTTTACAGGAGCGAGCGATGCAGCTTCTTTTCTTGTAAAATCTGGAAATCGAGTTGTTATGGTGACGAGTAATCATATTAATAATATAAATGATTGTGATTGTATCGTTGTCGCATTAAAAATAAGAAGTGTGAAACCTGAAATTGCAATTGAGCAAGTAAAAGAAGTTCTCCAGTTATTTAATGAACTTAATGTAGATAAAATTTATTATAAATTTTGTTCAACATTTGATTCTACACCAAAGGGTAATATAGGTGTTGTTATGGACTACTTACTGGAAACGTTTAACGAGCGATATACTATTCTAGTTCCTTCGCTACCAATCAATGGCAGAATAGTTAAAAATGGGTTTCTATATGTGAATGGGACATTATTGTCTGATAGTTCAATGAAGAATCATCCGCTGAATCCAATGTGGGATTCATATATACCAAATTTGATGAAGCCACAGTCAAAATATGATTGTTATGTAATCAGTGAAAATAATTCTGATATTATTAATCATATAAAGGATGATAAATTCTATTTGATTCCAGATTATGAAAATGAAGATGATGGAATGAAAATAGCATTTAAGTTCAAAGATTTAAAGATATTTGGTGGAGGCTCTGGAATCTTAGAGTATTTTTGCTTTAATCAAATGAAAAAATGTCAATATACTGATAATAAAACTAAAAATGAAAAAGCGATAATTGTTTGTGGAAGTTGTTCCAAAAATAGTGCTTTACAAATAGCTAAATTTAAGGAAAATAATAAAACCATAAAAATAAACTCTTTGGAATTACTGGAAAATAAAATTAATGCAAATTCATTAATAAATATTGTAGAGAAAAATTTACCTGATGTAACATTGATTTATAGTGATGGAATCGAAAAGGACATGAGTGATTTTGGCAAGCACAAAGATTTTAGTAAAATATCAAATCTTGTTGAACAACTGAATGCTGATATATGTGCATTAGCAATTAGACGAGGCTTTAATAAAATTATTGTAGCTGGTGGTGAAACATCAGGCGCAGTTATTTTGAAAATGGGATATGATTCTTTTATAATTGGAAAATCGATTTCACCAGGAGTTCCTATTCTTATTCCGATAGAAAATAACGAAATAAAGCTTGTATTAAAATCTGGTAATTTTGGAGATGAAGATTTCTTTGAGAAAGCAATAAGAGGATAGTGGTATGAAAGAAAAACTAATAAGAGTAATTGAGATTGCTAAAGAACTTTTTGACCGCAAATTAGTAAATGGAATGACTGGGAATATAAGCTTTAGAGATAATGAATTCATATATATATCAAAAAGTGGCACTTGCTTTAAATATTTAAATGAAGATTCATTTGCTAAGATTTCGTTAAATGGTAATTTTATAGAAGGTAAACCAAGTAAAGAGTATCCGCTTCATTTAGAATTATATAAAAATGATGAAAATATTAATTGTGTTATTCATACACATAGTTTTAATAGTGTTTTAGTGTCAATGTTGAAAAACATAGATGTTGAAAAAAAAGAATTATTTTCATATACTCCTTATTTAAAAATGAAAGCAAAGAATCATATAAGTATTGTGGATTATTTTAATCCAGGATCAAGTGAGTTGTTTGAAAATTTTTCAAAAATTGTAAATGAAAATTGCAATGTATATTTGTTAAAAAATCATGGGTTAATAGTTAGAGGAAAAGATGTATTGGAAGTTTTTGATATAATTGAGGAATTTGAACAAAGTTGCAAAATTTTAATTTCAATTAAACAATACAATGAAAATGATTTTGATAAAATCAATAAATGTTAATACGATGATGAAAAGCTCTAGAATGTTATCAATTATCGAATCTTCTTTGGATAAACAAAATGGTTAGGTTATTTAACTCATATCTGTGGAGTAAAGATACTCTTTATTTATCCATATTTATAGTGCTATTTACAAAAAAGATTTCATTCTGTATTAAACTATTTATAACAAATTTAGTTTGAGAAAAATAAAAAAATGAAACTAACTTAATTGTTGTTTCATTTTTTTATAATATACCTTTTCTAAGAGACTCATAGAGCAAATTATAGATTTTCCAATAATCCAACTACAACATTATTTATAATATTCACGCTCATAATCATATTATCCGCCAAGATAAATTTTTTTCTTTGTCGGATTGAAATATATTTAGTTTTTGTTTATCCAATCTTCAAAATCAATTAATAATTGCTATCACCTGTGTACATAAAATAGTAAACAGAATTTTTTTTGATTTGTCACGTAAATTGCCGAGATAGCTAGGAATATTATTAGAGCCAACTAGAGTTATGGTTTTAGTTTCATTCCATCTGAATCAAATACAGAAAGGCAAAAAAATTAATCGTACTTGTTTCTCCATCAGAATTCTTAATGTAACCAAAATATAAAAAAATCTAAGATTTATCCAATGTGAGTCCATAGATAGTTTTACAGAAACAGATAGAATTTAATTGTATAAACGAGGAGGTGAAAAACGATGAATGATACATTATATCTTAGTACAGTATTTATTGGCGGGTTCTTGTCCTTTATGTCACCTTGTATATTGCCTTTATTACCTGTTTACTTTTCCATGTTTGCTGCTGAAGCAACAGGGAGTGTCAAAAAAGATAAATCAAGGCGAATACGAATGATTCATAAAACATTAGTCTTTGTATTGGGAGTATCAACAACATTTATTGTTTTGGGATTTGGCGCTGGACAATTTAGTGCAATTATTAACAATCGTTATTTCTTAACAGTGATGGGGATAATTGTAATCATACTGGGTATTCATCAAACAGGATTGATTAATTTCAAAATACTTAATTTTGAAAAAAGAATTCAGCTAAAGAAACAAACTAATAATAATTACATCAGTATTTATTTGCTAGGATTAACGTTTAGTTTTGGGTGGACACCGTGTATTGGACCTATACTTACGGCAGTACTAAGCTTGGCGGCAAGTGGTAGTAACGCAACTTATGGTGCAATTCTCATGACAATCTATTCACTGGGATTTGCGTTACCGTTCATCATAATTAGCTTTTTCGCAGATATACTCTTAAGCAAGATGAAGAAGCTAAATAAACATTTGCATACGATAAAAGTAGTAGGTGGGATTATCATCATTCTCATGGGAATCTTGTTGATGAGTGACAGTTTATATTTAATTACAACTCTATTTGAGAGATAAGGAAGGTAAAATTATGAAAAAAGGAATAAAATTAATTACAAGTGTATTGGGGTTATCGTTACTGTTAGTGGCATGTAGTGCTGCACCTAAAACAGACAAAATGGAAAAGACCCAAGAAAAGGATATGATGGAAACAACAGCGGCAACAATGGATGACAAAATGATGGATGAAACTAAAAAAGATGATACGATGATGGACAAAGAAAAAACAGATATGATGAATTCTGAAATGTCTTCTGTATTTGAGTATACTGATTTTGATGGTAATATGGTTTCTTCAAAAGATTTCGAAGGTAAAAAAGTATATATTAAATACTGGGCTTCATGGTGTCCAATCTGTCTTGGTGGTTTAGAAGATATTGATAAACTATCAACTATGGATAATGATTTTGTTGTATTAACTGTTGTAACACCAGGATATAAAGGTGAAAAAACTGCTGCAGAATTTAAAGAATGGTTTAATGGATTAGAGTATAAGAATATCAAAGTATTGTTTGATCAAGATGGTAAGATTGCAAAGGAATTAGGTGTTAAAGGATTTCCAACATCTGCCTATATAAGTAGTGATGGTTCATTAGTTAAAGTATCTCCAGGACACTTTGATAATGACGCAATTATTGAATCATTTACATCTATAAAATAAGTGTAAATAACAATAATGAAAAAAATATTATCTTTACTAGGTATATCACTACTACTTACAGCATGTACAGCATCACCAAAAAATGAAGTAGATCAAACAAAACAAACAATTGCAAAAAATAAATATCAAACAGAAGACACAAAGGAAATATACTTAGCAGGAGGATGTTTCTGGGGTGTTGAAGAGTTCATAGATAGAATTGATGGTGTTGTTGATGCAACATCTGGTTATGCCAATGGGAATACTGTAAACCCTTCCTATGAGGATGTGAGTTATCGTAAGACTGGACATGCAGAAACAGTTCGTGTAACTTATGATCCAACAATCATTTCTCTTGAAGGTATTTTGAATAAATATTTCTTAGTCATTGATCCAACAAGTATAAATAAACAGGGTAATGATACAGGGGCACAATATCGTACTGGTATCTATTATGTAAATGTGGAAGATAAAAATATTATCGATGGTGTAATCAATGAGCAACAAAAGAAGTACTCAAAAGACATTGTTGTGGAAGTAGAGAAGTTGAATAATTTCTATGAAGCTGAACAATATCATCAAGACTATTTGAAAAATAACCCAAATGGATATTGTCACATTGATTTAAATGCATCTGGTACCTTGCAAGATTTAATCAAGGAAAAAAATTATCCCGTTCCTAGTGATGAAGTATTGCGCTTAAAACTTACAGCGGAACAATATGCAGTGACGCAAGAAAATAAAACTGAATCTGCATTTTCAAATGAATATTTTGACAACAAAGAAAAAGGTATATATGTCGATGTGGTAACAGGGGAACCTTTATTCACATCACTGGATAAATATGATTCAGGATGTGGTTGGCCAAGTTTTGTAAAGCCAATTATTCCAGAAGTAGTTACTGAACATATAGATACAAGTTTCAACATGACTCGAACAGAAGTGAGAAGTCGTGCAGGTAACACTCACTTAGGCCATGTGTTTAATGATGGTCCAAAAGAAAGAGGCGGATTAAGGTATTGTATTAATAGTGCGTCAATTCGCTTTATCAATTATAATAAATTAGAAGAAGAGGGATATGGCTTCTTAATGTATCTCTTCGAATAAAAATGAAAGACAGGATAAAACTATCCTGTCTATCGGTATATAGGAGGTAAGTATGATTTCTCTCTTGATTGTTGATGATGAACCGATGATAAGAAAAGGTATTAAAACATTAGTAGATTTTGATGCATTAAATATTTCTACAATTTATGAAGCAGAAAATGGATTAGAAGCATTAGAAATAGTTAAGAATAACAAAATAGATCTTATTCTTGCAGATATTAATATGCCCAAAATGAATGGATTAGACTTTGTCTTGCAAGCAAAGCAATTATCTCCATCAACACGTGTTGCGATGATTACGGGGTATGATCATCTAGATTATGCAATTACAGCATTGAAAGTTGGCGTTGATGATTATGTACTGAAGCCAGTATCTAAAGTAGATATTGTGGCGATACTACATAAATTAATCGCAAAGTTTGTGGAAGTAAACCAAGAAAAAGAAGCATTAACGATTGCAAAAGAAATGAATGGTGATTTTCAAAATGATTCAAGTATGAAAAAAACATTAAGTGAATATGTCAACAAGCATCTTGCGGATACAACGTTTTCATTACAAGAGCTAGCTGATGAAACAGGGTATAATACTTCTTATTTAAGTCAATTGTTTAAAAAACTATTTGGCGTTAATTTTAGAGATCATCTTTTACATCTTCGTTTAGAAAAGTGTAAAATATTATTGCTTACTACAAATTTAAAAATATATGAAATTGCTCAACAAATAGGTATTGAAGATTCAAATTACCTTAGTGCCTGCTTTAAAAGAGTATATGGGCTTTCAATTAGTGAATTTAAAGATCAACAAGAGAGGAAATAAAAGTGGAAGGAAAAAAGCGAAAATATCGATTAAGAAATATCAGTAGCCAAATATCTATTTTATATATGTCGATTAGTTTAGCGATTATACTTATTTTTAGTGTGGTTATTTTTTATAATGTTTCTAATATTTTCGTTAATGATGCAGTTAAACAAATCAAAATGAATTTGAATCAAAGTAGTGATTACTTATCTTTGTATATTGAAAAAGTAAAACTGACTTCGAGTTTGATGGCAGATAATCCCAATTTGATATCTTATCTAAAACAAAATGATGATGAACTGAATGTTAGAAATGAAATTTCTACAGTATTAGAAGCAGATCCATATTTAGAAACCATTGTAATTGTAGCAAATGATGGACGAGTTATCTCTAATGAAGAAAAGCTAGAGATGCAAGTCTCTGATAACATGATGGAAGAAGAATGGTATCAACATGCGATTAGTGATAACATGCCTTTCTTAACAGGTGCACGGATGCAAAAATTATCAATGGATAATGATAAATGGGTTATTTCATTAAGTAGAGAAATTACCGATGATCAGGGTAATAATTTAGGTGTTTTACTAATTGATATTAATTATGAATTTATAACAGAATATATAAGTGCATTGAATTTAGATCAAGATGGATTTGTATTTATTATCGATAAGAATCAAAATTTGGTTTATCATAATGATTTGTCCTACTTTATTGAATCAGATAAACAAGAAGAATTGAAACAATATTTGAATAATACCAACAACAAAGGTTTGCTGACTTATCAAGTACCAATTAATAATACGGATTGGTCAATGATTGGTGTTTCTTACTTGAATAGTTTGGGACAATTACGCAGACAATTGTTAGAACTCATTGCAATTACTGGACTAATCATATTAGCAGGTGTTACTTTCTTAGGAAGATTACTAGTCAAGCGTATTTCTAATCCTTTGCGTGAATTAACAGTGGCAATGCAAGATGCAGAAAGTTTTGTACCAGCGAAGGTTAACCCAGATAGTTCTGATGAAGTCAAAAGTTTAGTTCAAAACTACAATGATATGTTAATTAGAATTAAGGACTTATTAGAAAAATTATCAATCAGTGAAAATGAAAGAAAAGAATTAGAAATTAAAGTTCTTATGGGACAAATAAATCCCCACTTCTTATACAATACATTAGATACAATTATTTGGATGTCAGAATTCAAAGAAAATGAACAAGTGATAGAACTAACAAAATCGCTTGCGAAGTTCTTCCGACTAAGTTTGTCAAAAGGAAATAATCTAATTCCGCTAGCACAGGAAATTGACCATTTGAAACAGTATTTATTTATCCAAAAACAACGATATGGAGATAAGTTAACATATGATATCCATATTGATGAATCTTTAAATAATTACTTAGTTCCTCGCATTATCTTACAACCGATTGTTGAAAATAGTATTTATCATGGAATTAAGAATTTAGATGGTCCAGGGAAAATTGATGTAGAAGCTTATCTTGAAAAGAATCATTTAATTATTATAGTTAAAGACAATGGGGTAGGGTTTAATCCTAAACAAGTTGATAAAACAAATGTAGCACAATTAAGTGGTATTGGTATTGATAATGTAATACAAAGAATCAAACTATATTGTGGTGAAGAGTATGGATTAACCATTGAATCGACAGAACATGTAGGGACAACAGTTACATTAGTATTGGCTGTAAATTTAGAAAATTAACTTTATCATTTACAAGATATCTATCTTTGTTTTTTTGAAATCAGAAGTTTAATTCAACCGTCTTTATAGATGGTTGTTTTTATTTTTCTTATAGGTCATAAAATAATCTTATTTGTAATGAGAAAGGAAGTAGCATATAATAATGAAAACTTATTTATAGTAAGGTGAATAATAAGTAGGGGGAGTGGAGTATGGATCGAAAGTTAAAGGGGAGAGAATACTTTTATATTAGTTCAATGTTATTTGGTTTATTTTTTGGAGCAGGCAATTTGATTTTTCCGGTACATATGGGTCAAGAAGCAGGGAGTAATGTATTTCTTGCGAATATTGGTTTCTTAATTACTGGAGTCGGGTTACCTTTTTTAGGGATTATTGCAATGGGTATATCAAAAAGTGAAGGTCTGTTTGATATGGCAAGTCGTGTAAGTAAGAAATATGCATATATTTTTACAATACTTTTATATCTTGTTATTGGTCCATTCTTTGCATTACCGCGTTTAGCAACAACTTCTTTTGAAATTGGAATAGCTCCATTTGTAGAGGAATCTAATATAGGAATAGTATTAGCGATATTTAGCATAGCTTTTTTTGTAATCGCATGTTTTTATGCAAGAAAATCATCTAAGTTATTAATCTATGTTGGTAAGGTGTTAAATCCTTTATTTTTAGTTTTGTTACTTATACTTTTTGTGATTGCTTTTATAAATCCAATGGGAACAATTAGTGAGATAGCTGTACAAAGTAGTTATCAATCGCAGCCATTTTTCACAGGTTTTATACAAGGGTATAATACATTGGATGCTCTAGCTAGTTTAGCGTTTGGAATTATAGTTATTGGAACATTAAGAAATAAAGGTGTTAATGAGCCAAAGAACATTGCGATGGATACAGTTAAATCAGGAATTCTTACTGTGATATTAATGGGATTAATTTATAGTTTGTTAGCATACATGGGAGCAATGAGTGTAGGACAACTTACAGTAAGTGCTAACGGAGGAATAGCTCTAGCGCAAATAACACATTATTATTTAGGAAGTTTTGGAAGTGTTGTTGTGGCTGCTATTGTTATTGTAGCTTGTTTAAAAACTGCTATTGGATTGATTTCATCATTCTCAGAAACATTTGTAGGCTTATTTCCTAAAGGTAAATATTTGGTATTTGCAATAGTAGTGAGTGCTATGGCTTGTTTATTTGCAAATGCTGGTTTAACAAAAATTATTGAATTTTCAATTCCTGTATTAATGTTTTTATATCCGCTAGCAATGACATTAATTCTATTATCACTATTTGGATCATTCTTTAATCATAGTAGAATTGTTTATCAAATGACAACGGGATTCACATTAATTGCAGCTATCTTTGATGGGTTAAATGCATGTCCACCATTTATTCGCAATACATCAATAGTTCAAAGTATAATTTCAATTGGAAGTAACTTACCATTTTTTGAAATAGGAATGGGTTGGGTGGTGCCTGCATGCATAGGATTTATTATTGGTATCATTTTGATGGTAATGAATAAAGAGAAAAAATAGATATGACAAATAAAGGCGATAATCAAAATTCAGATTTCGCTTTTTTAATGTCAAAAAAATTATTGAAATAGTAATGTATAGAATATTAAATTTATTATTTATAGATAGCAGTTGACAAAAAAAGAGAAGTCGTATATTATAGTTAGGTATAACTAACTCATGGCTTTTTAGACAAGGAAGAGGTAAAGAGGATGACATTATTGAATGCAAAAATTGGTGAAAAATACATAATAACGTGTATTGAAACAAATGATGAAGAACTAAATAATTTTCTTTTTACTTTGGGATGCTATTCAGGTCAAGAAATTACTTTAGTTTCAAAAATTAGTGGTAATTACGTTGTTTCGATAAAAGATGGTCGATATAATATCGATACAGATTTAGCGAATGCAATCGTAATATCATAAATTTTTTTATTTATGAGTTAGTCATAACTAACCAAAAAGATGAGGAGATAAAAAATGAGAATTGCACTTACAGGTAATCCAAATAGTGGAAAAACAACCCTTTATAACGCACTCACAGGTAGAATGGAGCGCGTTGGTAACTGGGCTGGGGTAACAGTTGAAAAAAAAGAAAGTTCAATCAAATCAAGCTATACAAATGGAAAAGAAAATTTAATAGCGATTGACTTACCAGGAGCATATTCCATGTCACCATTTACATCTGAAGAAAGTATTACGAGTTCGTACGTTAAAAACGAAAAACCAGATGTAATCATTAATATTGTAGATGCAACGAATTTAAGTCGTAGTTTATTTTTTACTACACAGCTATTAGAGTTGGGTATACCCGTAGTAGTTGCATTAAATAAAAGTGATATTAATCAGAAAAAAGGAACTGTGATTGATATACGTAAATTATCACAAGAACTTCATTGTCCCGTAATTGAGACAATTTCAATCTCTACCACTAATAATGGATTAAAAGAAGTGGTAGAAAGTGCACTTAGTGTTTTTGGTAAATCTCAAGAATCACCATACATGCAAAGTAATATAGATTTGCACAATAAAAAAATGGTAGAGGAAGCAGATAGAAAACGTTTTGAATTTGTTAATTTACTTGTATCAAAAGTTGAAGAAAGAAAAATACTGACTAGTGATAATAATTTCCAAGATAAGATAGATGCAGTATTGGCACACAAGTGGTTAGGTATTCCCTTCTTTGTTGCGATTATGTGGGCAGTCTTTGCAATATCGCAAACATATTTAGGACCTTTTATTGCAGATTATCTAGTATCCTTAATTGAAAGTTTTCAGGGGTGGGTTGGTACACTTGTTGAAGGTGCTTCACCTTTTCTTCAAGCATTGCTTGTTGATGGAATCATTGGAGGATTTGGTGCTGTTGTAGGATTCTTACCATTGGTTATGGTGATGTACTTCTTGATTGCACTATTAGAAGATTGTGGATACATGGCACGTGTAGCTGTCGTTATGGATCGATTCTTTAAAAAAGTAGGACTTTCTGGAAAATCAATTATTCCAATGGTTATCGGTACTGGATGTGCAATTCCAGGTGTTATGGCTTGTCGTACAATTCGTGATGAGCGTGAAAGAAGAACAACAGCAATGTTGACTCCGTTTATGCCATGTGGAGCAAAACTTCCAGTAATTGCATTGTTCGCAGGGGTGTTTTTCCAAGATGCATCATGGGTAGGTACATTAATGTATTTTGTAGGAATTATTTTGATTTTTGTTGGTGCACTTGTTATTCAAAAAATTACAGGTCATAAGTTTAGAAAATCATTCTTTATTCTAGAATTACCTGAATATAAAGTTCCAAGTATCAAACGTGCATTTTTATCAATGATGGCACGTGCAAAATCATTTATCATTAAGGCGGCAACGATAATATTAGTATGTAATGCTTTAGTACAAATTATGCAAACATTCAATTGGAATTTACAAGTCGTTGCAGAAGGAGCAGAAAGCACATCAATTCTAGCATCCATCGCATCGCCATTCGCATTTTTATTAATTCCATTAGGTTTTGGCTTGTGGCAACTTGCAGCAGCAGCCATTACTGGATTTATCGCAAAGGAAAATGTTGTGGGAACACTTGCGGTAGTATATGGAATTACAAATTTCATTGATGTTGAAGAGTTAGCGTTAGTTAGTGGTTCAAGTGAGGTAGCAACAATTATGGGAATTACTTCAGTAGCAGCATTAGCATACTTAATGTTTAATTTATTTACACCACCTTGTTTTGCTGCAATAGGTGCAATGAATGCAGAGATGCAAAATAAGAAATGGTTGTTTGGAGGAATTGCGCTACAGTTTGGAGCAGGATATATTGTGGCATTTATCGTTTACCAATTTGGAACATTACTTACAACAGGAATAGTAGGTTCTGGATTCATACCAGGTTTAATTGTTGTTTCTCTGCTTATTTTAATTCTTGTCATTCTTATGAATAAGGGTGATAAAAAAATTGATGATTATTCATTAGGAAGTAAAAACACGTTAAATGTGTAGAGGTGAAATATGGATTTTGTGGTTGTGGCTTTAATAGGTTTAATACTGACTATAGCTATAATTTATATAGTTAAGTCAAAGAAAAACGGTAATAAATGTATAGGTTGTCCAGATGGGAAAAAATGTTCTTGTTCTGGATGTGGCTCTAAATGTTAAAAAAAGATATCTTATCATGAAGATGTAAGAAAAAAGCAGATACACGGAAAATACAGAGATGTATTTAAAGCGTATCTGCTTTTTATTATGAAGTAGGAACTGATAAGGATTAACTGCATTTTTTAAGTATCATCGTTATACCTATGATAATGAATAAGATACTGCATGCAATACCAAATAACGAACTACTAATAATTGCATTTTCAATTGTGCCATTTAATTCTATAAGTGCGCATTGTACCATAACGATAGTCACCATAGCATCTATAAAAGAAAAGATTTTCAAAGTAGATATAATTGGATTTTTAATTTTTCTAGAAACAATGATTCCATATATTGAAGTGTATATTTTGAAGAATGCGACTCCTGCAATACCATATACTAAATAATAAGGGTATGTAGTATGAGAACCAAAAACATACATTCTAATACATACAAATAGATAAGCAATTCCAGTAATACAAACAAATATCCCACTTCTTTGAAATATCATCAATTGTTTGTTTTTACTTGTATTATCATCAAGAGTACATCGTTTTAATAGAGCATATTCATATAAAACTTGACCTTTTGCACTGCATAGTACTAAAGAATATATTGCTGTTGTAATAAACCAAGGTGATTGCAAAACGAATCCAAGAATTAATTTTGCAATGCTAACTATAATGTTAGAGACAAATGATCCTGCAGAAGAGAGAACAGTACGATCATAATAGCTTTTGAAATATCGATCTTTGTAATGTAGAATTAAACTCATCATTTTTTAGCTCCTAAGATGAAAATCAAATGTGGTAACAATTAATAGATATAGAAATAGTAACAACTCTCATATCTAGTTAATTCCAGAATATATTTTATTTCATGATATATATTTAAGTTAGTAACCCATTTGCCTTTTCGCAAACTTCGTAAATTTCATCATATTTTTTATCAATAAGGGGATTAATTTTATTGATTTGCTTACTTTTAAGTAAAGAGTAACAAAAGTATGGTAATATCCAACAAATGAATCCAGGAATTGCTGCAATGATGGATACTATGATATTTGGAGTTACTGCAGTAATTGCAAATACAGATATTGCCATACATACACATCCAATTAGACCAATTGTAAATGCTGTAATTGTGGGCATGATTGTTTTAGATCTTTCTAACTCATTCACTTCTTCTACACATGCATCAAATTGACGACTTAAACGTATTAACTCTGCTTTATTGCGTATTTTTCGATCTCGCTTGAATTTGATTGCTAAGCCTCCTTTCAAAGAATTAGGAAGTGATGATTCTAAAATCCAGCCAAAATTGTGATACCCATCAATATATAGAGATTCCATTTCTGGATTAATAATCATACTTTTGTATTCATAACCAATAAATGTATTTTCTTCAATCATTTCTACTGTCTTCCTTTCTTTTTTTGTCTAATCTTTTTTTAGCTTCATCAACAGTTTCATTCTCGTTTAATAAATATTTTTCAACAAACTTATCTTCTATTTTTTGATATCCGTCAACAACTTCTTCTTCAATTTTTTTGTAACTTCCAACAACAGAGTCCTCAATTCTTTTATAAGTTTTTACTACTTTTGTTTCTATTTCATTTAACTTCTTGTTCATCCTATTTAATTCCTTTCCAGATTGGAAATAGACTAAGTAAAACAAGAATTCCGCAAAGACCAATACCAATGCC
Organism: Anaerorhabdus sp.; assembly: GCF_036657415.1. NCBI lineage: Bacteria > Bacillati > Bacillota > Erysipelotrichia > Erysipelotrichales > Erysipelotrichaceae > Anaerorhabdus > Anaerorhabdus sp. Next base: position 16,363 of record NZ_JAVXGL010000011.1, read on the forward strand.
AAGAATAAGGTTTCCCCAAACCATCGCGTTGCACATACCAATACCCAATCCCAAAGATCCAGTGATACTTAATAGAATGATTAATAATCCTTTACCTGTTATTTTAATTGCAGGTAAATTTTCCATCTTGCGCCATACTAAAATTGTGATTAATCCAAATACTAAACCTATGCAACCGATTACGACTCCTTGATTAAACAAATTCCATTCAGGTTGTAAAGCCATACACATACCTAAACCAAAGAATACAATACTTATTGTTCCTAAAATCATTGCTGCAAAACTACTTTTTTTCATTGCCATTACCTCTATATTTTTTCTTTCTATGACAGTATCTACTTTATAGAGTTTATATTTGTGAATTGATTATAAAATGTTTACGAAATGTTAATTATAATTGAATATTTATTCATAGGTTGTGAAATATAAAAAAAAACAGTCTTCTTAATTAGATAAAACTGTTTTTATTTTATGGGGAGAACAACGATAAACGTACTACCTTTACTAAGCTCACTTACTACTGAAAGTGTACCACCCATTCTATCAATAATACGTTTAGCAAGAGCTAGGCCTAAACCGTTACCTTGAGTTGAATGTGATGTGTCACCTTGATAAAACTTATCAAAGATATGTTGCATTGTATTGCAATCCATACCACATCCAGTATCGGTAATCGATATGATAATCTCATGATTTTGTGAATATTGCTTAAGGGTAATTTTGCCACCATCAGGAGTGAATTTAATAGCATTTGAAATTAGGTTATTCCAAACTATTTCTAATGATTCTCGATCATAAGCAATTGTTGCTTTATCCTCAATGTCAACAATGAAGTTAATTTTCTTGCTTTCCCAAAATGATTCGAATCCAAGTGTGCAATCGCATAGTTGCTCACATAAATCAAAAGGTTCAGGAGTTGTACTTATTTCTTGATTCTCAATTTTATTGAGTCTTAAAATATTGCTTATAAGAGACGATAATTTTTCAGTAGTTTTTACTATGATATCCATATATTCATTTTTTGTCTCTACGCTCAATTCAGTATTTTGAAGTGCTTTTGTATAATTTTGAATAACTGCAAGAGGTGTTTTGATTTCATGTGATACGTTTGCTACGAAATCATTTTTCAAAGTTTCTATACTTCCAAGTTCTGCAACCATCTTATTAAAATCGAGAAATAGGACATCAATGTAATCATATTTATCAACAGTATGACGTGGTTCAACATAAACAGAAAAATCACCAGAAGCTACTTTTTTAGTAGCTTTACTCAATATTCGCATTGGTTTATCATAAACAAATCGAATTTGCCGATTTGTGACATTAATAAATACTATAGTTATTAATACCCAATACAATAATATTAAGTTGATTTTCCAAAAGTCAGATAGAAATTGAAAAGGAGCAGATACAATTATTCCCATTTGTATTCCAACTAAAAGTAACATAATAAGATATGTGAGTGCTGCTTTGCCAAATCCCCACGCAGTTTTTTTGATTCGTGAATCAGTTATTGCTTGTTCTTTATTCATAGTAGTACCGCCTTATAACCAAGTCCATGGATAGTAACAATTTTAAATCCATTGCATGTTGAAAACTTTTCTCTCAGCTTTGTAATATATACATCCACAGACCGTAAACTTGTCTCACTTTCAGCATCCCAAAACTCATTCATGAGAGAAGCTCTAGAAAAAGCTTTATTTGGATAAGAGAGTAATTTATATAGGATGTTGAATTCACGAACAGTGATAGCAATCTCTTCATTGTCAATAGCAGCACTCAACGCATCAGCATCTAATAAAAGGTTACCTACATTCATTTTTCTATTCTGCATGATATGTGATCTTCGCAATAGTGCTCCCACACGCAATAATAACTCATCCATGTCAATTGGTTTTACCATATAATCATCAACACCGATCCGAAATCCTCTTTGCTTAGATGAAATATCATCACGTGCGCTCATAAATAGTATAGGAATATTTTCATTTAAACCTCGAATGGTTTTCGCAAACTCAAAGCCATCAATTTGGGGCATCATAATATCTGAAATTATTAAATCAAAGGAACCATGATATATTTCATCATAAGCAGCATTTGCTGAAAGAGCACCCACTGAATGATAACCTTGATTAGTTAAATAATTACATGTAAGCATATTGAGTTTTTCATCATCTTCTACGACTAGTATATTAATCATAATTTTTCCTCGTTTTTCTCTATTAGACTATACTAATGAAATGTTAAAAAATTGTTAAAAGAATAAGTTTTATTTAGGATTATTATACAGTATTTTAGATTTACTTGCGGTTTTATTGAAAAGAAAGATAAACATATGAATAGTTTATGAATAAAAAAATATGATTTTGTAAAAATAGTACAATATACTGTTAATGAAGGAATTTAAACGTGCCTAATCGTATAACTAGCATATAACTGAAAAATGACGAATTTGAAATAAAATTGCAATATCTTAAATATGTACTAATTAAAAGCGATATTGATAAGTACGTAATTCAGCTCAAGCTAAATCATTATTTCCTTGTTTATTTATGGTTTTAGAAAGGTTATATATAGATTAGATTGAATGAATAAAAAATGACTTTTGAAACTTTTCTTTAACTTGACCATCATAAAAATATATGTTATAGATTAATTGGCTTAGGAAATAAGTTCATAAAAATTAAAATATTATTGTGTTTAAACATAATAAGTTGTTATGCTCCAAATATTGGAGGAAAGGGAAGACACCTAGAAATATACCAAGAAAAAATCTAAAATTAATTTAAACTAATAACTTACAATGTGTTTATTCTTAATTAAGCAATTTAGATGATAATTTATATGGTGCTTTCTAGTCTGTCTTTGCGACAGTCTCAAAAAGAAAGCACTTTTATTTTTTTAAAAATGCTTTCTATAGGTTATGCTTAGAAAGGTAGAAATCATTAGAAGATGAAGAATAAAAAAATACAGTTTTTTATTGGAGCATTGCTAGTATTAGTGCTAATTGTAGTAACACTATCAGGCTTTAATTTACAAATTAGAAAGAGTATCGAAGAAACATCACTTAATTCACTAGAAGAGGTATTGTATCAACAAGAATACAACTTTGAAGAAAAACTTAAAGGAGAGTTAAGTGCTGTAAATCATATTGGCAAAATGTATCCAGATTTTAGTGGTGATATTTCTGAAATCGTTGCATATATGAATTATATAATTGAAGATTCTAACTTTAACACAATGGTATTAGTAGGTGTTGATGGTATTGGAGTATCTAATTTGGGTAATGTTATTGATGTTTCAGACAGGTTATACTTTCAAGAAACAGTTGATAAAAATCGTCCAATTATCTCCGATCCAATTGTATCAAGAGTAACCAATGATGACGTTGTAATTGCGTTATCTTCTCCAATTAATCGTAATGATGAATTGGTGGGTGTGATTATTTGTACACTGAAGACAGCTTCATTAGATCAACTATTTGGTACATCATTTGATGGTGCAGGGTATGCCTATGTGACTACAAAGAATGGTGATATTATTGCTAAAACAACAAATAGCTATACTATTACAAAAGAGGATAATTTATTTGATACTTGGGGGAAAGCGGTTTTCTCAAATAAAAAGAGTTTAGATGAATTAAAAATGGATTTAGAAAATCAAAATCCAGGTTATTCAGTTTATGATGTGCAAGGTAAGAATAGATATGTGTACTATGATGCACTAGATACAAAAGATTGGTATATCTTCTCTATTGTTCCTAAAGAGGTTATGTTAGAGAATGCATATAATGTAACTAATTGGGTTTTACTGCTTACAGTAATTATTACTATAGGGTTTGGATTATTTTTTATAGCACTTGTAATTATTCAATCAAGAAATATTAAAAAACTATATAAAGTTGCGTTTATTGATGAATTAACAAATATATCAAACTTTAAGAAATTTATGATGGATGCCCCAAGAATTATCAAAGCACATAAACACAATGAATATATTATAATCAAATTTGATATAGATCGATTTAAACTATTCAATGATGTTTTTGGAATGAAAAAGGGTAATGAACTACTACAAACGATTGCACTTGCTTGGAAAGAAATGTGTGATAATTCTATTGAAATGGTAGCGAGAATAAATGCGGATGAATTTATAATACTAAAAAAGTTTACTTCATTTGAAAAGACTGAAGAAGAAAGAATACAATTTGAAGAAAAAGTTAATGATAGCATGAAGACTAATTATGAAATCAAATTCAATTATGGGCGCTATCTAATAGAAAGCAAAGAAGTGAATTTCCAAGATATTTACGAAAAAGTAAATTTTGCACATAGAAATGCAAAAGAAAATAAGGATACAAACTTGTGTGATTTTGATAATAAAATTATGCAGATGAAATTACGTGAAAAAGAAATAGAAAATAAAATGAACTATGCACTAAAGAGTGAACAGTTTAAAGTTTATCTTCAACCAAAGTATCGTTTGATCGATGAAAAAATAATTGGTGCAGAAGCATTGGTGCGTTGGCAAGAAAATGATATAGATGTTGTTTATCCAGGAAGTTTTATTCCTTTGTTTGAAAGAAATGGATTTGTGACAAAAATAGATATGTACATGTTTGAGAAGGTTTGTTCATTAATACATAATTGGTTAAAACAGGGATTATCACCTGTACCAATCTCCGTCAACTTCTCAAGACTGCATTTAAGCAATGAATACTTTGTTAAAGAGTTGATTGAAATTACTGAACGTTACAATGTTCCACCTAGTTTAGTTGAAATTGAATTAACAGAAACAGATATGATTCAAAATGAGGATATTTTATTAGGATTCTTAAATCAAATTCATGAAGTGGGCTTCAAATTATCGATGGATGATTTTGGAGCAGGATATAGTTCATTAGGACTGCTTAAGAATATTCCAGTAGATACTATTAAGATTGATCGCAGTTTCTTTATTAATGAAGATGATCCAAAAAGAATGCGAATCGTATTAAAAAATGTAATTATGATGGCTAAGGAATTAGATATCGAAACGGTTGCTGAAGGTGTAGAAACATTGGAAAATGTTACCTTATTAAAAGAAATAGGGTGTGATATCGTACAAGGCTTCTATTATGAAAGACCTATTCCAGCCAATAAATTGAAATTTTAATAAAAGAAAAACAAGAAAGTATTAGGAAATTTCTCCTAGTACTTTTTTTATATACGGTAATTTTGCGATTATTTGCCTAATTTTAAAAAAAGACATTGACAGAGAAAGCACTTACATTTATTATGTTGTTATAACAACATACACTTTAGGAGGACTTATGATTAAGAAAACATCACCTGTACCTGCGTATTATCAAGTCAAAATTGATATTCAGGAAAAAATTAGGAATGATATCTATAAAGTTAAAGAACAATTGCCTACCGATATGGAGTTTTGTGAAATGTATCAAGTTAGTCGCATTACAATTCGTCGTGCTTTGGCTGAACTTGAGTCAGAAGGTTATATTGAAAGAATTCAAGGTAAAGGGAGCTATGTAAAATTTAAGGAAATTAAACAAAATATATCTAAGTTTTATAACTTTACCGATGAAACGATAAAAATGGGATATGTGCCTTCTTCAGTATTCTTGAAACTGGAGCTAATTGAACCGAATGAAGAAGTTCGTGAAATATTAGATTTAGAAGAAGGAGAGAAAGTTTTTTTACTTGAACGTTTACGACTTGCGGATGAGATGATAGCTGCCTATGACCGCTCATTTATTCCAGAGAAATTAATACCTGGTTTTAAAAAGGAAATGCTTCAAGAGGGTTCATTGTATAAAGCACTTCAGGCCAACTATGGTTTTGTGCCAAACAATTCTGAAGAAACAATTGAAGCTGTTACTATTGATGAAAAAGATGCGATGAAAATGCGAATCAAAGTGGGTAGTCCGCAGCTACTTGTAAAACGTGTATCATTTTGTGACGATAAGAAAGTAGAGTTTAACTATCGTATCGTGAACTCTAAAGTATATAAGTATAAATTGAAACTTGATTAATGGTTATTAAAGAGGACGCTCTTTAAAAATAGGGTCAATAATAAAGGAGGAAAAAATCATGAAGAAATTATTGAAGGCACTTATTGTAATGCTTAGCTTAGTTCTAGTGGCTGGTTGTAGTACACCGGCAGCAACACCAGATCCAACAGCAAGCGCTGATCCCACAGCAACAAATGGAGGTACGAAAGAGTATACGATTGCATATTCTGTACAAACTCTAGCAAATCCTTATTTTGTTACTGTATCAGAAGGTTTTGAAAAGTATGGACAAGAAATTGGTATTAAAACTATTGTGACTGATGGCAAGCAAGATGCTGCTGCACAAGTTTCACAAATTGAAAATTTCATCGCTCAACAAGTAGATGCAATTGTTATTACACCAGTGAATGACAAAGCTCTTGAAGATGTAGTAAAACAAGCAACAGATGCAGGTATCGTTGTTATTGCTGCAAATCAAGACTTTCCAGGATCACAAGCATTTGTAACAATTCCAGAATATGACTTAGGTAAATCATTAGGTGATGTTACTGGTAAATATATTAAAGATAACTTTGGTGATGAAGAAGTACAAGTTGTTGTATTTGACTATCCAGAAGTAGAATCAATTATTGCGCGTGGAGATGGTATCCGTGAAGGTATTATGGAATTTGCTCCAAACGCAAAAATTGTTCAAAGCATTTCTGCAAATACTCCTGAAAAGGGAGCAGCTGCAATGGAAGCAGTATTACAAAAATATCCTGATGTACAAGTTGTAGCAGGTGTTAATGATGCTGCAGTATTAGGTGCATATGAAGTTGTTATGGCAGCTGGTAAGAATACTGATAAGTTCTATCTAGGCGGTATGGATGCAACTGAACAAGCATTACAATTAATTAAAGAAGGCACTATTTATCGTACAACAATTGATATCAACCCTAAAGGAACTGGGAAAATTTTAATTGATACAGCGATTGATGTAATTGAAAATGGTCCAAAAACAGAACCAATTGCTATTAGCTTGAATCCTGTTACTATCGACAATGTAGCTCAATTTATTCAAGAATAGAAAGACGGGTAGAGACAAAGAAATTTGTCTCTATCTTCTTAAAAAAGGAGGCAAACTATGGAAAAGTTAGAAAATACTCTACTAAGTCTAAAAAATATAACAAAAGAGTATTTTGGAGTTCCAGCTTTGAATGATGTTTCATTTGATATTCGTCAAGGAGAAATACATGGTTTAGTAGGAGAAAATGGGGCAGGCAAATCTACCTTAATTAAAACAATTGCAGGAGCAATTAAAGCAACTAAAGGTGAGATTTATTTTGAAGGAGAAAAATTAGAACTTCAAAGTCCAATTGATGCAATTAAAAAGGGAATTGGGGTTGTTTATCAAGAATTTAATTTATTTCCAAACTTAACAGTATATGAAAATATATTTTTTGGAATTGAAATAAAATCAAAATCAACTTTATTAAATCGAAAAGAAATGATTGAAAAATCAAAAGAGTGTATTGCTCAATTAGGATTTGATTTTGACGTAACTCAACAAGTTAAAAATCTTTCAACAGCCTATCAACAAATCGTTGAAATCGCAAAATGTATTAACCATAACATTAAACTAATCATTATGGATGAGCCGAGTGCTCCGTTAACAGAAACAGAAGTAGTTGAAATGTTTAAGGTGGTACGTAGATTAAATGATAAAGGAGTAACTGTTATTTATATTTCGCATAAACTTAATGAGATATTAGAGTTGACTGATCGTATAAGTGTATTGAGAGATGGAAAATATATAACAACAATCAATACTTGCGATACTGATGAAAATGAACTAATAAAACACATGGTTGGTAGAAATATAAATGATATATATCCAGAAAAAGAATTGTCTGATGGTGATGTTGTTTTGCAGTGCAAGAATATTGCGAGTAATCGTGTTCATGATGTCAGTTTTGAATTACATAAAGGTGAAGTGTTGGGATTTGGTGGTTTAGTTGGAGCAGGTAGAACTGAATTGATGCGATTAGTTTTTGGTGCCGATTCAAAAGACTCTGGTGAGATTTGGATTAATCAAAAAAAGGCTGTTATCAAATCACCAACTGATGCAATTGAAAATGGAATAGGATTAATTCCAGAAGATCGCAAACTTCACGGATTGGTTTTAAATAAAAGTATTTATTTAAATTGTTTGTTGCCATCATTGAAAAATTATTCTAAAAATATTTTTAAATTTATTGATTTTAAACAATCAAAAATAGATATTGATAAATACTATAAGCAATTAAAAGTAAAAGCACAAGGACAAGATCAACTAGTATTAAATCTATCAGGTGGTAATCAACAAAAAGTCGTATTAGAAAAATGGATATTAAAGAATTGTGATATCTTAATTTTGGATGAGCCAACACGGGGTATAGATATTGGAGCTAAACAAGAAATTTATCAATTGATAAAAGATTTAGCTAAAGCTGGAAAATCAATCATCGTTATTTCTTCTGAAATGCCAGAACTAATTGGTGTAAGCCATCGAATATTGGTTATGCATGAAGGAAAAATATCAGGTGAACTTCAAGGAAACAAAATTAGCCAAGAAGCAATAATGGAATTGGCTTCTTAAGGAGGATAATGTGAATATTAATTTAAAAAATTTCTTTGCGAAATATGCAATCTACTTTGTCTTATTATGCTTAATTGTTTTCTTTGCATTTAATTCAAAAGTTTTCTTAACTCCAACAAATTTAATCAATGTACTTCGACAAACAGCAGTGGTAGGTATTGTTGCAGTAGGTATGACTTTTGTTATTCTAACAGGAGGAATTGATCTATCTATTGGTGGTGTTATCGCATGTTCAGGAGTAATATGTTCAACGCTTATGATTAATGGTGTTCATCCAGTGCTTGCAGTACTTGCCGCAATTGGATTTGCCGCAATCGTTGGGATTGTAAATGCTTTTTTCTCACATGAATTTAAATTGAATCCAATGATTGTTACATTGGCAACACTTCAAATATTAAAAGGTATTTCATACATACTAACAAGTGGTATTCCAGTTTATGGATTTACTGAAAAATTTAAAGTAATTGGACAAGGATATATTGGTATTGTTCCAATTCCAGTAATTATTATGATTGCATTCTTTATTATAGGATTTATTATTTTACGATTTACATCTTTTGGTCAAAGTATTTATGGCATTGGCGGTAATGAAGAAGCAGTTCGTTTAACAGGTATTAATATTAGAAAAGTTAAGTATAAAGTTTACGTTCTATGTAGTGTACTTTCAGCTATAGCTGGAATTGTACTTCTATCTAGGGTCAATAATGCACAACCAAATGCTGGGTTCGGTTATGAAATGGATGTAATCACAGGAGTAGTACTTGGTGGTGTAAGTATGTCTGGTGGTGAAGGTAAAATCACGGGTGTATTCGCAGGTATTCTAGTAATGGCAGTTCTTGGTAATGGTATGCTTATGATGGGAATAAGTGAATATTATCAATGGGTTGTAAAAGGTATTGTAATGTTAGCAGCAATTTCATATGACAAGATAATTAAGAAAGGGAGATAAAGATTTATGGTTTTATTAAAAAAAGGATTAGTAGTTTCATGTCAAGCAACACCGGAGGAACCAATGTTCGGTTCAGATATTATGGCAAGGATGGCCATTGCAGCAAAACAAGGTGGAGCTGTGGGTGTACGCGTTAATACATATAACGATTTAGTTGCAGTACGCAAAGCTGTTGATTTACCTATATTAGGATTAATTAAAACTCCGTATGATGGATTCTATCCATATATAACACCAACAATGAAGGAAGTAGATAAGGTTGTTGAATCAGGTGCAGAAATTGTATGCGTTGATGCAACACATTATCCTCGTCCAGATGGGAATGATTTAGAAACATTCATCATATTGATACGTGCTAAATATCCAAATGTTGAAATTCTAGCAGATGTATCAACCTATGAAGAAGGTATTGCAGTAAGTAAAATGGATGTTGACTATATCGCGACTACACTTGCTGGATATACACCAGAAACAGTAGATGAAAATAGTGAACTTATTCAAGAATTTAGAGAACCAAACTTTGAGATTATTGAGAAGCTTTCAAAAGATACCAATATTCCTATTGTTGCGGAAGGAAAATTTTGGGATGCTGAAAATGCAATTAAAGCATTAAAACTGGGTGCTCATGCAGTTACAATTGGTGCGGGTATCACACGTCCACAAATTATCACGAAAAAAATTGTTGATGAGATAAAGGAAAATATTTCACTATGAAACACGTAATAGCCATTGATATTGGGGGTACTAAAACAATTGGTGCAATCATCAATGAAAATGGTGAATTATTAGATTCCATTCGCATTCCTACAAATCCTAAACTTGGCCCAGAAAATTTAATGAAATCATTATTTGAGATTATTGAACAATTAAGAGTAGCTAAAGAAATTGATTGTATTGCGATAGGTAGTGCAGGACGTATTAATACAGATACTGGTGAAGTATTTTTTGCCAGTGATAATATACCTGGATGGACAGGCGTTAAAATCAAAGAAATAGTTGAATCAAAATTTAAAATAAAAACAGTTGTTGATAATGATTGTAAGGTAACGGGTTTAGGTGAAGAATGGAAAGGTAGTGCAATCGGTAAGAAATCATATGTATGCATTGCCCTAGGAACAGGTATTGGAGCTGCAGTCAAACTCAATGGTGAATTAATTCATGGTTGTCACTGGAGTGCTGGAGAATTGGGACATATGACTTTGTATCCAAATGGAAGACAATGCAATTGTGGACTAAAAGGATGTTTTGAACAATATTGTTCAGGCACAGCACTTGTAAAAATATTTAATGAAAAATCTGAGAATAAAATATCGACAGGATATGAGTTCTTTGATTTAGTAAAAGATAAAAATGAAATTGCCTCTTTAGTATTAGACAACTTCATTGATGATTTGGTCATAGCGATTCTTTCATTATCAAATATCTATGATCCTGAAGTCTTTATTTTGGGTGGAGGATTAATTGATACGAAATGTTATTGGTGGGATAAGATGATTGATAAAATAGAAAAATCACCACTGACAAGTTTGTTTGTTCCATCGATTGTGCCTGCTACTCTAGGCAGTAAAGCAGCAATCTATGGTGCTGCATATTTAGGATTTAAAGAGCTAAATGGAGATGATTAATTAAGCACTCTTCCCGTATACTTTCGCTTTGTTAATCACGTGTAGAAAAGTCTAGTCCCTTCAACTAGACTTTTAATATGTTAGGAGGAAGTAATGTTAAATGGTACAATAATACTATTACAATTAAGGAGGTAAGCATGGAATTAAATGATAGTCTAATTATGTTTTTACTAGCAGGAATAATACTTTTAATTATTATTATTTGGATCTTTAAAAATAATCATGCATTACGATTAACCACGTATCAAATTAAAAATGATAAACTACCAGAATCGTTTAATCAGTATAGAATTATACATCTCTCTGATATCCATAATATTGATTATGGTGATAATAATAAAATAATAATGAATCAAGTTATAAAAGGTAATCCTGATTGTATAGTTATTACTGGAGATTTGATTGATTCAAGAAAAACAATTCCAAGTATTTCTTTGAAATTGATTTTAGAATTAATAAAAATTTCTCCCATTTACTATGTTACAGGAAATCATGAATCGAGATTGAAAATTTATGATCAATTTGAAAAGGAATTAAGACAAGTAGGTGTCATTGTTTTAAGAGATGAAGCAATTCTTTTAGAAAAGAATAAGCAAGTGATACAGATTATTGGAATAGATGATCCAAATTTTGATAGATCAAAAGATAGAAAGATTGTCCCATCAGTTATCGTAGATAATAAACTCCAAAAACTAAAAAAAGATAATTTATTTATATTGCTATTAATTCATCGCCCAGAGTTATTCGATGTGTATGTAAAAAATGGAATAGATATTGCATTAACTGGACATACACATGGTGGGCAAATAAGAATTCCTTTCATCGGTGGTATTATTGCACCCAGTCAAGGATTCTTTCCAAAATATGATGCAGGATTATTTCAAAAAAGTGGAACAAACATGATTATCAGTAGAGGAATTGGGGATAGTTCATTTCCATTTCGCATTAACGATAATCCTGAAGTGGTATTAATTGTACTCAATAAATAAGAAAAAAACATAAATTTTAACGTTGACAAACTGGTTATGACCAGTTATAGTTTAGACATAAGGTGGGTAGGAAATGAATCAATCATTTAATAAAATTCCTCTATATTGCAAGCTTGCAGATATCATAGAAGATCAAATAAATACAGGTGAACTTAAAAAAGGACAACTTATTCCATCAGAACGAGAACTTTGCAAAATCTATAACATGTCACGTATAACTGTGAGGATGGCAATTGATGAACTCGTTCGACAAGGTAAATTAGAAAAAGTTCAAGGGAAAGGAACTTATGTTCTAAGTAAAAGTATTATTCAGAATCTAGGAAATGTGTATAGCTTTTCTCGAGAAATGGAAAAACAAGGTAAGATATCTTCAACTAAAATTACGAATTGTTCAGTTTTGGTTGCTGATTATAAATTAGCTCAAAATCTAGGTATAAACGAAGATGAGCAAGTTGTTTATATTGAACGTTTACGTTGTGCAGAAAATGTTCCAATTATGATTGAGAAAACATATTTTCCATTTATGCAATATGGATTTCTACTTTCGATAGACTTTTCTAAGAAAGGTTTATATAAGACATTAGAAGATGATTATGGTAAACGTATTAATCGAGCTATTGAAACGTTTAAAGCAACAGAACTTAACAATGTTGAATGTAGATTATTAAATTGTCCCAAGAAACAATATGGATTACTTGTGAAGCGTACTTCATATTGTGATGATAAAATCGTTTGTTATTCAACCATCGTATCTAAAGGTGATGTATTTGAATTCACGATTAAACTTGAGTCTTAAATTCTGAGATATGCGAGTATCTCATTATTTTCAAAATAAGTGGTTATGACAACATAACCACTTACCCCTTCCCAATTAGAAAGGATTACTTATGATTAAAGACACTTTAACAAATGAACTGGTATTAACAAATGTAGAATGTAAAACATGGCGTGAGGCTATCCAGATCTCTGGAAACTTACTATTAAAGGCAGGAAAAATAAAAGAACCATTTATTGGTTCTATGGCAAAGGTTGTTGAAGAACTAGGACCTTATATGATTTTGTTGCCAAAGGTATGTTTCTTCCATGGACAACCAGGTGAAAATGTAAATGAACCTTGTTTATCCTTAATTGTATTTAAAGATTCTGTGTATTTTGATGATTTTGAGAATCAAGAAATAAAATGCGCATTTGCATTTGGAGCTATTGATTCAGATAGTCACATGCAAATGCTTATGAAAGTTGCACAATTATTACAAAATGAAGAATTTATTTCGCTGATTACCAACAATGGTGAAAAAGATAAGATTTTGGAAATCATACAAAAATATTAGGAGGATAGATGTATGAAGCATAAAGAGTATTATGACATTGTCACAAAACAGTTAGAACAGCAAGTAACAGAAGAGGAAAGTACAATTGAAGCAGCAGCTCAGGCTTGTGCAGATTCGGTAAGAAAAGATCGTTTGATTCATGTGTTTGGTTGTGGTCATTCACAAATGTTTGCGATGGAGGTATTCTATCGTGCAGGAGGATTGGTTCCTGTTAACGCTTTATTGATTCCACACTTGGCTTTATTTCCTAAAGCTAAGTTGAGTACAATTCAAGAAAGAGTGGAAGGGATATCACGTGAATATTTGAATTTATGTGATGTAAGTGCAGATGACACAATAATTATTGTATCAATTTCAGGAAGAAATGCAGGCGTTATTGATATGGCGTTAGCTGCTAAAGAAATTGGAATGAAAGTTGTTGCGTTAGTTTCTAAGAATTTCTCGTCAGGAGTATCTAGTCGTCATTCTTCAGGAAAAAAACTTGCAGATGTAGCTGATATTGTCATTGATATCAAATGTGTAGAGGGAGATGCATGTCTATCACTTAATGAAATGCCTGACAAATTTACAGGAACTTCAACTATTTTAGGGATGACAGTGATGGATATGATTATGGCTAGAACAATTGAACTTAGTGTTGAGTCAGGAAAAATACCACCTGTTTATGTAAGCTCAAATTTAGATAAAGGTGATGCGATTAACGCAGAACATATTAAAAATTATTGTAACAAAATAGATTGTCTGTAAAAAGAAAGGAGGATACATATGAAGATTATTACAGTATGTGGTTTAGGTGTTGGATCCAGTCTAATTTTAAAAATGACCGTTGATAGTGCAATGAGTCAACTAGGTGTTAAATGTACGATAGAACATTGGGATATGGGAACAATCAAAGGACAAAATTGTGATCTTATTGTTACAACTGAAGGGTTTAGAAAAAATTTTGCTGATCAAGAAAATGTTGTTTACATCAACAATATTGTTGATGTAAAAGAAACAAAGGAAAAACTAGAAACATATTTAAAACTACATAATTTAATGTAAGAAAGGGGATAAAATATGTTAGATTTTATATTAAATATTATTAAAACACCGGCTATAGTTTTAGCACTAGTAGCACTAATTGGATTATTATTACAAAAGAAAAATGCGGGGCAAGTTTTCTCAGGTACAATGAAAACTGCAATTGGTATGCTTGTACTCAGTGCTGGTTCAGGATTAATTGTTACAGAGATTCTTCCATTTGTTGATTTATTTTCAACAGTATTCCATCTTCAAGGGTTTGCGACATCATCAGAAGCAGTTGTTGGCGCAATGCAATCGGCTATTCCAGTTATTGCATCAACAAGTGCGTTAATCATGGCAATTGGATTCTTAGTCAATGTTGTGATTGCTCGTTTTAGTCCATTAAAATATATCTTTTTAACAGGACATATGATGTGGATTTTATCTGTAGCAATTGCTGGAAGTTTGTATAGCGCAAACTTTAGTGAAACTATGATTATTGTCATAGGATCAATTTTACAAGGTATCTTAATGGTATTGTTTCCAGCTATTGGACAACCAATGGTTCGAAAAGTTACCGGTAATGACAACTTTGCCGTTGCCCATTTAACAACATTAGGAACAGTGCCAGCTGCCTACATTGGTGGATTACTTGGTGATAAGACTAAGAGTGCAGAAGATATTAAGTTACCTGAATCACTTGAATTCTTTAAAGATACTTCAATGTCTGTTTCAATAGTAATGGGTTTATTCTATTTAGTTGTTGTTATTCTTGCAGGTCCTACAGTTGTAGCACCATATGCTGGAACAACGAATTATATTGTTTATGGTTTACTTAAAGCAATGGGATTCACAGCAGGTATCTTGGTACTCTTGCAAGGTGTACGTATGTTCTTAGGTGAATTAGTTCCAGCGTTCAAAGGTATTTCTGATAAATTAGTTCCAGGTGCAATTCCTGCACTTGATGTACCAGCATTATTCGCATTTGCACCAAATAGTTTGATGATTGGTTTTATTACTGCAGTTGCAGGTATGATTGTTGCAATGTTTGTATCTTCAGCAGTATTTAAAGTAGTACCATTAGTTTCAATCATTGGCGCTTTCTTTACAGGAGGTGTTGCAGGTATATTTGGTAATGCAGCTGGTGGAAGAAGAGGGGCTATCATAGCTGGATTAGTTTATGGTTTCATGCTAATTTTTGGATCAGCATTATTGTTTACTATCTTTGACTATGCAGCTTATGGAGCAGCAGGTGTTGGACATGACTGTATTGATGTTATGGTGACTATGGGATTATTAAAATATCCATATGTTGGAATCGCAGTGATTGTAGTAGCATTTGTTGGCTATTGCTTCTATGAAGTTAAAAGAAAAAAAGCGTAAGCTAAATTAATGATTTAAAGAGAACCTTATATGAACTTTCATACAAGGTTCTCTTTTTGTTTGGAACATTGTTTTGTCGGTGATAATTTAGTACTATTATAGTGTTTACAAATTTAAGTTGGGGAGAAGAAGATGAGAGCACTTGCAAGCGATTTTGATGGAACAATATTTTTTGAAGATGGATTTAGAGATGAAGATTTAAAACAAATACAAGCATATAAAAAACAAGGGAATATGTTTGGTATATGTACAGGAAGACCACTTGCAGATTTACAACGAGATATGACAAAAAGTTTAGATTTAGATTTTTATATTTGTTCAACAGGAGCGCTTATTCTAGATAAAGAATTTAATGAAATTTACAAAAGTGTTATTGAACGCAAATTAGTAGAAGAACTTGTTAATAAGTATATAAAAACACTTGGAGTTTATATCCAATCAGATCGTGGATTTATGACAATGAGAAATGAAGTTAATAATCATGTTATTAACGATGTAATTAACTCATTAGATGATGAAAAGGGTGAAATCTACTCTGTCGGGCTCAATGCATTTAATGAAGAAAACGCAAAAAAGATATGCTTAGAATTAAAAGAAGCATATCCTAATTTAGAAGCCTACCAAAATAATGGTGGAATTGCTCTTGTTCCTAGTGGATGTTCAAAGGGTAAAGGAATTCAAATTATAAAAAATCATTTTAATATTCATCATATTTCAGGAATTGGTGATTCTTATAATGATATCCCTTTAATTATAGATTCAGATTGTTCCTTTACATTTAAGAGTTCACCAAAAGAAGTCATTGCACATGCTGACTATGTTGTTGACTCTATGAGTGATGCAATAAATATTTTATTGAAAGAGAGTTAAATCTCTTTCAATTGTGATTGTTTACGATATTCATTGGGTGACATTTGATATTGTTTTTTAAATGATTGGCAGAAATATGATTGAGAAGACATACCAATAATACTGGCAATTTGAGCAATTGAATGATTTGTAGTTCGAAGAAGCATGCATGCTTCCTTTAAACGTTTGTAGTTTAAATAATTAATTGGTGTCATGCCAGCATATTTTTTAAATGAGTGCACAAGATAATATTTGTTGATATAAGATATCTTCGCAAGTTCATCTAAGTTAATATTTTCGCTAAAATGTTGATCAAGATATTGTTTAACATAAGCACACTCATGAGATATCTTATTAGAAGTTTCGATAATTAATTCAGATTTTGTTCGACGTATTATATTCATAATTAAAACATCAAGTAAGTTTTGTGATATAAGATCATAATAATCAGACTTAGTAGAGGCTTCTTGTAATAATGTTTTAATATAAAAAAGAATCTCATGTTTATAATTTTCATAATTATGCAAACTATATAATTGAACTTCATCATTATTTCCAGCCAAAATAGAGATACCCTCAATACCTAAAACGATATACTCTAAAGGTGATTCACCATTCGATGATTCGGTATGATTGATATTACTATTAACAATGACCAAATCATCTTCAGTAACATCAAGTACACGATCTTCAACATGAAAGGTACCTTTTCCTTTCAATACATAGAAAAGTTCTGTAAAGGGATGTGTATGCATAATGGAGTGCCAATCGGTATCAAACCGTGCACTTGTAACATAAAGCAATTTACTATTTATCTTGGATAACGTTGAATAATTTATTTCATATTGTGCATTTCCCATGTTATTCACCACCATTTATATTTTAATAATATTGAATAATTTATAAAAAAGCAATATAAATAAAAAATACCGCAATATTCATGTAGTAGTGAAAGGTCATATTTCCTATACTAAAATTAACAAAGGCGAAAGCTAGGAGGAAAAGAAATGAAAAAATTAGTAGCACTTCTTTGTACAGGTCTAATGCTAGTTTCTCTAGTTGGATGTTCAAAACCTGCTGATAACGGTGGAGATGGAACAGCAACAGCGACAACTGACCCAAATGCACCTGTATTAAAAATTGCAGGTCTTGATGGTGGGTATGGAACTGCTGGTTGGGAAGCTGTAGCAAAAGCATTCGAAGCAAAAGAAGGAGTTAAAGTAGAACTTCAACTTGAAAAGAATATTGCTGAAACATTACGTCCAGTAATAACTTCTGGTAAGAATGTACCTGATATTATCTATTTATCTGTAGGAGCTGAAGGGAAACTTACAGATGCAATGGTTGCAGAAAAACAAATCTTAGATATTTCTGATGTATTAACAATGACTATTCCTGGAGAAACAGGAACAGTTAAAGATAAAATTTTACCTGGTTTCACTGATGCATTAACATCTAGTCCTTATGGAGATGGTAAATTATACTTAGCACCTATGTTCTATTCACCATGTGGTTTATTCTACAATGCTGGATTATTCGAAGAAAAAGGTTGGACAGTTCCAACTACTTGGGATGAAATGTGGGCTTTAGGTGATGTAGCAAAAGCAGAAGGTATCGCATTATTCACATATCCTACAACTGGTTATTTCGATGCATTCTTCTCTGCATTAATTAATGCAACAGCAGGTCCTGAAGTTTATACACGTTTAATGAATTACGATGTTGAAGCTTGGCAACTTCCTGAAGTTAAACAAGCATTTGAAATTGTTGGAAAACTTGCTAGCTATACAGAAGAAAACACTGTAGCTAATGCTAATAAAGATGGTTTCACAAAGAACCAACAATTAATACTTGATAACAAAGCATTATTTATTCCTAATGGAACTTGGTTACCAGGTGAAATGGCAGATGCTCCTCGTGCTGATGGATTCAAATGGGGCTTCACTGCATTACCAGCTGTTACAGCAGGTGGAGATGGTTATTCAACTACATTTGCAGAACAAATGTATATTCCAACAGCTGCAGCAAACCCAGATTTAGCTAAGAAATTCATTGCATTTGCTTATTCTGATGAAGCAACTAAATTATTTATTGAAAACGGTGGTGCTGTAATGCCTACAGTAAATGCATCTAGTATGCTTGCAGGAACAGACAATGAATTATACTATTCAGTTTATGACAATGGAGCTAAAGCTAATGCTGTAGGATTCGCTGCTCATGATGC
Organism: Anaerorhabdus sp.; assembly: GCF_036657415.1. Lineage (NCBI taxonomy): Bacteria > Bacillati > Bacillota > Erysipelotrichia > Erysipelotrichales > Erysipelotrichaceae > Anaerorhabdus > Anaerorhabdus sp. The sequence goes on from NZ_JAVXGL010000011.1 coordinate 35,345, forward strand.
TGTTGAAGGTGTTGATTTAACATCTGCAGAAGGTATCATTTATGGAACAGTTAATTCAGTAGTTACTGGCGATAAATCTGTTGAAGATTGGTATAATGCCGTAGTTGAAGCAGTTAAAAAATTTAACTAATACATATTATATTAAGTTGTAATAGCGGTGTTTAACGCCGCTATTACTTTCTAAGAAAGGGGAAACTTATGCGTAAAACAAGACAAAAATCTAAGTTTATCGCTTTATGCATGATGCCATCTATCATATTATTTACATTATTTATGATAGTGCCAACAATTAATGTATTTACAATGTCTCTTTATAAATGGGGCGGATTATCAGCGAATAAAACATTTGTGGGATTTAAAAATTTCATGGTTTTAATTCAAGATATGAATTTTATAAGAGCCTTGCAAAATACATTATTCTTAATTGCGATTGTAACAATCGTAACATTGGTAATTGCAATCGGATTTGCAGCAATATTAGTTCGTGAAAAGATTAAAGGACAAAATTTCTTTCGAATTGTTTTCTATATTCCCAATATTTTGTCAGTTGTTGTCATATCCGCAATTTTCAGTGCTATCTATGATCCAAGTACAGGCTTATTAAATAGCTTAATTAGTATTTTTAAACCTGAAACATGGACAACAATCAAATTTTTAGGAAGTCAAAAAATTGTATTGTATTCAATTGCAGGAGCGATGATTTGGCAAGCAGTTGGTTACTACATGGTTATGTACATGGCGAGCATGAGTTCAATTTCTGTCCATTTATATGAAGCAGCAGATTTAGAAGGAGCTGGGAAATTCACACAGTTCTTTAATATTACGCTTCCACTAGTATGGTCTAATATTAGAACAACACTTACGTTTTTCATTATTAGTACAATTAATTTGAGTTTCTTGTTTACCAAGGTAATGACTAGTGGTGGACCAGATGGTGCAAGTGAAACCGTATTAGGATATTTATATAAACAAGCTTATGACAACGTAAGCTATGGATATGGTATGGCGATCGGTGCAACAGTTTTCGTAATTTCATTTATTTTAAGTGCAATTATTAATAAAGCAACAGAAAGAAAAGTAATTGAGTACTAGGGGTAAGAGAAATGAAGAAAAAAAATATAAAACTATATAAAATATTTATCTATATCGCATTAATTGCAGTTGCAATTTCAATCATTGTTCCAGTTGGCTGGGTATTCATGGCTTCACTTAAACAGAATGCTGAATTTTATACTAGTCCATGGAATTTACCAAATGGCTTTTATATACAAAACTTTATTAATGCTTTTCAAAAAGCAAAGATGGGTGAATATTTCTTGAATTCGATTATTGTAACAGGGTTAGCATTAGTGATTCTATTAGCCGTTTCATTACCAGCAGCCTATGTACTTGCGCGTTTCGAATTTAAATTCAAGAAATTAATTAATACATTATATATGGCTGGATTATTTATCAATGTAAACTATATCGTTGTTCCAATATTCTTAATGTTACTTGATTGGGATGATGTTGTATATGAGTTCTTTAAGACTTCATTTTTCTTAGATAACATATTTGTACTTGCTGTAATTTATGCAGCTACTGCTATTCCATTTACAGTGTATTTACTTGTAAGTTATTTTAAGACATTACCAAAGACGTATGAAGAAGCAGCACACATTGATGGATGTTCATATTTCCAAACAATGATTAAAATTATGATTCCTATGGCAAGACCAAGTATTGTAACAGTTATCTTATTTAATTTCTTAGCTTTCTGGAATGAATATATTATTGCATTAACGTTACTACCGGGTGTAAATAAAACTTTACCTGTTGGACTTGTAAGTTTATCACAAGCAGCTCGGGGTAAAGCGGAGTATGGAATGTTGTATGCAGGATTGGTAATTGTTATGTTACCAACATTAATTCTATACATGATGGTACAAAAGAAACTAACACAAGGTATGACTGTTGGTGGAATTAAGGACTAGGAGGAAATTATGGGAAGATTTACAAGAGAAAAACTAATAGGTATGTTGGTCATCTTTATAATTTCTATAATTATGGTTTTTGTAGGGCAACGATATACAGGTTATATAGGATTAGCAACAGAAACAGTAGGGGTCATTGGTTTGATTTTTCTACTTTATTATTACAATAAACAATACAAATGAAGGAGTATTTATGATAAGAGGCGGACGTTTAACAATTCCTACTGATTTAGATATGATTGAAGAAACATTAGCACTAAAAGAAGAATTAGATGCTGATGCAATTCGTGACTGTGATGGAACATTGATGCCGAATGAATTGTTAGAGTGTGGTGCGAAAGTATACGCAACATATTATACGACAAGAAAAGATAACGAGTGGGCAAAGAATAATCCAGAAGAGGTCCAACAAGAATACTTGATAACAGATAGATATACTGCAAAAGCAGATACTTTAGAAATAAAATTAATGCATGGTTTTCATACTCAACAATTAAAAGTAAATGAACTTGATGACCCCAAAGAATGGTGGGAAGTCATTGACCGTACGACTGGCGAAATTGTTCCAACAACTGATTGGGAATATGATACTCATACGGGTTGTGTAACTTTACAATCTAAAAAATATCATGAGTATACAGTTAGTTTTCTAGCTTTCTTAATTTGGGATCCCGTTCATATGTATAATTTTATTACAAATGATTGGAAAGACGCTCCACATCAATGTACCTTCGATGTACGTCAACCTAAGACACAACAATATGTTAAAGAAAAACTTCGTAAGTTTTGTGAAGAGAATCCACATATTGATGTTATCCGTTTTACGACTTTCTTTCATCAATTTACATTGACATTTGATGATCAAAAACGTGAAAAATATGTAGAATGGTTTGGTTATAGTGCAAGTGTAAGTCCCTATATTTTAAAACAATTTGAAAAATGGGCTGGATATAAGTTTAGACCTGAATTTATAGTAGATCAAGGTTACCACAATTCTATCTTTAGAATTCCAAGTAAAGAATTCAAAGATTTCATTGAGTTTCAACAAATTGAAGTGTCTAAACTTGCAAAAGAGTTGGTAGACATTGTTCATAGCTATGGTAAAGAAGCAATGATGTTTTTAGGTGACCATTGGATTGGGACAGAACCTTTTGGTAAATACTTTGCGAATATTGGACTAGATTCAGTGGTAGGTTCAGTAGGTAATGGTGTTACCATGCGTATGATTTCTGATATAAAAGGTGTTAAGTATACGGAAGGAAGATTTTTACCTTACTTCTTTCCAGATGTGTTCACAGAAGGTGGCGATCCAATCAAAGAAGCAAATGAAAATTGGCTTCAAGCTCGCCGCGCGATGTTGAGAAGTCCGCTAGATCGTATTGGATATGGTGGATATTTAAAACTAGCAACAGAATGGCCAAATTTTATTGATACAATTAAAAATGTTATAAGCGAATTCCGACAAATTCATGAATATACCGATGGTACAAAATCATATACGGCACCATTTAAAGTAGCAATATTAAACTCTTGGGGAAATATTCGTCGTTGGATGAGTAATCAAGTTCATCATGCTATTTGGTATAGAGAAATCTATAGCTATGTAGGTGTGATTGAATGTTTAAGCGGTATGCCAATTGATGTAGAATTTATCAATTTTGATGATATACGCCATGGAATTGATCCAAGTATTAAAGTAATAATTAATGCTGGAACAACAGGAACATCGTGGACTGGTGGAGAAAACTGGATTGATGAAGAAATTGTTACAAAGATTCGTGAATTTGTGGATTTTGGCGGTGGATTCATTGGCGTAGGAGAGCCAACAGCTTACCAACATCAAGGAAGATATTTTCAATTGAGTGATGTGATGGGTGTAGATAAAGAAGTTGGATTTACATTAAGTCATGATAAATATAATTCATTGAATACAAATCATTTTATTCTTGAAGATATTGAAGAAGCAATTGATTTTGGTGAAGGTATGTCAAGTGTATATGCACAAGGAGATCATTATCAAGTATTGGCGATGGATCAAAAATATTGTCAACTTGTAACAAATCAATATGGCAAAGGAAGAAGTGTTTATTTTGCAGGACTTCCTTATTCACCACAAAATTGTCGTTTGCTGTTAAGAGCAATTTATTTTGCGGCAAGTGAAGAAGAAGCAATGAAGAAATATTTTGTAACAAATATGAATACCGAAATAGCAGCATTTGAAAAAGTAAATAAAGTTGTTATTATTAATAATTCAGTAAATGATGTAAATACTGAATTATATGTTGAAGGTAAACTATATAATTCATATAATTTAAAAGCAATGGAAATGAAATGGATTGATCTTTAAGTCGCTAGAAATAGCGGCTTTTTGTATGGGGAATAAGTAGTGAACATTTATACGTGAAAATGATAAACATGGCAAAGAATGGTGTTAAACAAAAAATAAGAAGTCATCTGACTTCTTACCATTTATTGGCGATATATGGATTTTGTTTAGGTATTAAACTAATAAAATCAATGACGATGCCAATACCAACTAAACCTAGAGAAAACAAATAAATAAACCCAAGTAAATATTTTCCTTCGTAAAATTTATGTGCTCCGGTATATCCAAAAAATAGACATAGAACAAGGGTTACATATTTATTTTTATAAACAGGTTCTTCAACTGTAGTTGGCTTTGATTCACGATTAAGTTCAGACATAATGTTACCTCGAAAGTATATCTTTCATTACTACTTTTACTATAGCACTTTATTTAAAAATGTGGTGAAACATAATAAAAACCTATGTATTGCTACATAGGCTTAAGATTATTTCCACAAATCAAATGGATATAGACCTTTATCTTTGCATTCTTGAAGTTTTTGAACAACCCCAGGTTTATCTTCTTTATAAGTAACACCAAACCAATGATCAGCACTACTCATAACTTTTACTTTACATTTTCCTTCTTTTACAAGTTGTCCAACTGCAGTAGGGAGCACGTGTTCACATTTCATTGGATTTTCTTCAATTCCTTTTCTAATAAAGTCATCGAAGATTTCTTGGCAGTCTTTCAAAATTTTAGGTGTAAATCCCCAGAAATTCATTGAAACAACAGCATCTTCAGATAAAGGTTTCCACTCACCATTTTCTTCAAAAATAGGTTTTCCTTGATCATTACGAGCAATTTTTTGAATTTCTACAATCTTAGTAAGATATCCGTCTTCTTTTTCACAAACACCGCGAGTTACTGTACCATTATCGGTCAATGTGTTGTTGCAAAGATATCCAACCATTCCGTAATTATCATCGCTTACTTCATTTGATAAGAAATCATAAATTACCTTGAAAGAATCTTTTCCATAATAATCATCAGCATTGCAAATTGCAAAAGGTGCATCTAAATTTTTACAAGCGAGTAGGGCGTGAGTTGTACCCCAAGGTTTTTCTCTTCCTTCAGGAACTGTAATACCAGATGGAACATCATTGATGTCTTGATAAGCAAATTCAACTTCCATATGTTTTGAAACTTTGTCAGTTAAACATTGTTTGAATGCTTCTTCATGTTCTTTGCGAATAATGAGAACTACTTTTTCAAATCCTGCTTCATGAGCATCATAAATTGAGAAATCAATAATTGATTCGCCATTATTTCCAACGGTATCAATTTGTTTAAGACCTCCATAGCGGCTACCCATTCCAGCAGCCAAGATAACTAATACTGGTTTTTTCATACTCTCTCCTTTAAATATTCTTGAAAATATTATACCATGCTTATAAGGGATTAGAGGTATGAAATATGAAAAAAGTAGAGTTAATCTTAGCAAGTTCATCACCAAGAAGAAAAGAATTGATGGAAACAATCGGAATACCTTTTAAAATAGAAGTTTCAGATATCGATGAGTCAATGAATATGGAAAATAATCTAGTTGAAGAAATTAAAGAACTAGCTTATCGAAAAGCAAAAGTTATTGCAGATCAACATCCTGATGCAGTGATTTTGGGTGCCGATACAATTGTTGTTTATAAGGATGAAGTATTAGGAAAGCCGATTGATGAACAAGATGCATTTCGTATGTTAAAAAAGCTATCAAATCAAACTCATGAAGTACTTACTGGAGTATGTATACTTAATCAAGGTGTCAAGAATACTTATTGTTCAATTAGTGAAGTAACTTTTGCGGAGTTAACAGATGATGAAATATGGAAATATATCAAAACAAAGGATCCGATGGATAAAGCAGGTGCCTATGGAATCCAAGGATTTGGGGGATGTTTCGTAAAAGAAATTAAAGGTGATTATTATACAATCATGGGATTGCCGCTATCACTTGTTTATCATGAGCTAATGAAGATTATTTCTTGATATTTTTCCATGTATTCGGTATTATAAAGAGGCGCCGCCTTGGTATAGTGGTAACACACATCCATGGTAAGGATGAGCGGGCAGTTCAATTCTGCCAGGCGGCACCATTTTCTAATTCGTGGCTTAAATAGCCACTTTTTTAATGCTTATTTTATTTTACTGACCATTTACTGACCATTTTTGAAATATTACTTAAATTATTTATGATATTCATCATGCCATCATTACTATCTTTCATTAAATGTGTGTATGTTACTAATGTTATTTTCACACAACTATGTCCTAGCTTTTTAGACACTGCAACGATATTAGTTCCGTTATTGATTAGTTTTTATAATTAAATATAGGATACTTTTAATGCAAAATTCGAATAAAATAAAATCAATGAACAGCAAA